>CAZLHW010000135.1:0-2479 GCA_964559085.1 uncultured Acidobacteriota bacterium
AGTCAACAGCCTCCGCGGATCCTCTGAATATCTACTACAGAAGCTTGAGTAAGATTCCTCTTCTAACACGAGAACAAGAGGTGTACCTTGCCAAGAAAATCGAATCCGCAAAACTGAATACGCTTCGGCTTCTTGCGCTGACGACCATTAATACATATAAAATGATGGAATTAGCGGAGGAGCTGCAGCCGGTTGGGGCCGCCCCTTCGATTTCTCCCTTTGGAATGGAGGAAAAAAGAGAAACGGAGAATGACGTTTCCCTCGAAGAGCGCACGCGTATTCGGATGCGCAAAGTGAAACGAGTCTTGTCTCGTCTCGAGAAGCTTGAGGACAAGTACCGCCAGGCAAAGACAGAAATCCAGAAGAGAAAGACGCGCACCGGCAATAACGCCAAAGATCTCAATAAGATTAAGAGCATTCGGGAGGCGATCTTTCAAACCATACGGCGGTTTGATCTTTCTGAAAGCCAGATTGCGACATTGATTGAGAGCGTGGAAGCTGTACTGCACCGGTTTGAAGAGGCTCAGAGAGCGGTCAAGCTTCTTTCTCAGCGCAAAGACTCGAATCCGAAGGCGCTGAGAGAGGCGAAAGCCCAGCTTGCGGAATTGGAATCGCGGCATTTGACAAATGTGGATGAGCTGCGAAAAATCCTTGCTTTGATCAGCGAGAACAAGGCAGAAATGCTGTTGGCCAAGGATCAGTTTGTGCGATCCAATCTGCGTTTGGTGCTTAGCATTGCCAAGAATTATTCCTACCCCGGTTTGGACCTCCTGGATTTGGTACAGGAAGGGAATATCGGGTTGATGAAGGCCGTCGATAAATTTAACTATCGTTTGGGCCACAAATTCTCCACCTATGCAACCTGGTGGATTCGGCAGAGCATTACCCGGGCCATTGCAGATCAGGGCCGCACTATCCGGATACCTGTGCATATGGTTGAGGCTATGAACCGCGTGCTGAAGGTTGCGAACGAACTCACCAAACGAATGGGGCGAGAACCTTCGGTTCATGAGCTTGCCAAAGAATTGAAAACACCGGTTGCGAAGGTGACGCAGATTCTAAAAGCCGCTCAAGAACCCATCTCGCTTGAGGCCAGCATTGCCGACA
Source organism: uncultured Acidobacteriota bacterium (assembly GCA_964559085.1). Lineage (GTDB taxonomy): Bacteria > Acidobacteriota > UBA6911 > UBA6911 > UBA6911 > UBA6911. The sequence continues at coordinate 1,108 of CAZLHW010000135.1, forward strand.
ATAAAGACGCGGTATTGAATAAGTTCATTGAAGATAAAAATGCCGTCTCGCCGGATGAAGATGTCATGAAGCATAACCTGCGGGAAGTAACGAACTCCGCCCTGCAAACACTGTCTCCCCGCGAACAGGAAATCGTTCGGATGCGGTACGGACTGAATGAGAACGGGAAGGAATATACCCTGCAGGAAGTGGGAGAAATTTTCCAGGTGACGCGCGAGCGAATACGACAGATAGAAGAAAAGGCGCTGCTCAAGCTTCGCAGCCCCTACCGGTCGAACAAGCTGCGTGAGTTTGCCGATTTTGTAAGCAACAATTAAGAGAATTCAGGAATGCCCGTGGCAGGCTGCATGTCTGCCGCGGGCTTTTTTTATTTTACGGCCTTTTTAAGATCGAGCCCCGCTGTAAATTTTGGAATCTTATGAGCGGCGATTTTTATGGGCAATCCGGTTTGAGGATTTCTCCCCACGCGGGCTTTTCTCTTGGCCACTGAGAAGGATCCGAAGCCGACAATGGTTACCTTCTGACCTTTTTTCAATGAAGCGGTGATGCTTCCTATGATCGAATTGAAGGCGGCCTCGGCTTTCGATTTGGTAAGACCTGCATCTTTTGCAATTTTCCCTACAAGATCTCCCTTATTCAAAGAGCCCCCCTTTCTGCGCCACGTGCTTTTAGGTTTTTAGGAAACGGGCGAGTAATAGCACCGGCCCGGGATTTGAGTCAAGCGAAATCCATGCGATCGCCCCAACGCGCGAAGCGATTCCTTGCGCGTTTCAGGAAATTAGGAAGTTGCGCGCAGAATGAATCCGTGCCATTCTGCGCACCTGGCGCGATTTCAGGATTCCGTTTTCGAGGATTTATGCAATCAAATCGACCCTTGCGAATTGTAATGCTGGCAGCGGAAGCCGCCCCGTTTGCCAAGGTAGGCGGTCTGGGTGATGTCGTAGGCGCTCTGCCCAGGGCTTTGGAAAAGTTGGGCGCGCGAGTGGCCGTGGTCATTCCTGCGTACAAAACAGCCCTCTCGGGCCCGTTTAAAATCCAGTTTTGCAGCAGAGCCTCCGGATTCGATATTCCGATGAAATCGGATCTCGAACCCGCCAGTGTATTCCAAACCAGATTTTCAGGGTCGGGCGTCGATCTATACCTGATCGGGTCGCGCAAATACTTCGACAGGGACGGCATTTACGATGACCCGAATACCCGCGAAGGCTATGCCGACAACATGCAGAGATTTATTTTCTTCATGAAAGCTGCGGTGGAGCTGCTTCCCCGGCTGGACTCTCCCGTCGATATTATCCACTGCCATGATTCCCATACGGCTCTCGTTCCCGGCCTTGTCCGGATGGCTCAAGCAACGAATCCGTTTTACGCGGGG
>CAZLHW010000135.1:2489-9068 GCA_964559085.1 uncultured Acidobacteriota bacterium
TATCCATGGAAAAGAGGCGCTCGATTATGCCGGCATCGATTCCAGGCACTTTTTTCCCATGTCTCCCTATGAGTATTATGGCAACGTAAATTTCTTAAAGGCCGGGATCCAGCTGGCGGACAAAGTGAATACCGTAAGTCAGACCTACTCCCGTGAGATTCAAACAAGCGCCGAAATGGGTATGGGTTTGGAAGGGGTTCTGCGCGGAAGGAAGGAAGATCTCAGCGGCATAATCAACGGCATCGATTACGCCGAATGGAATCCCGAAACAGATCTGTTGATTCCGGCGCGCTATTCGCACCGCGATTTAACCGGAAAGATGAAATGCAAGAAGCGGCTGCTGGAGCGCTTCGGCTTGCCGCAATCGCACAAACGGGTACCCCTGATCGGCATCGTTTCCCGGCTTGCGGATCAAAAGGGATTCGATCTTATTGAGGAGTCGATCGAGGCCATTGCCGCGCTGGACTTGCAGTTGATTGTATTGGGAACAGGACAGCAGAAGTATCATGATCTCTTTCAAACTATCGCCGCCAGATTCCCCGGCAAGATTGCCGTGCAACTGTCCTTTGATAACGCGATGGCGCATTGGATCGAGGCCGGGTGCGATATGTTTCTGATGCCCTCAAGGTTTGAACCCTGCGGTCTGAGTCAACTTTACAGTTTTCGCTACGGCACCGTCCCCATCGTACGGGCAACCGGCGGACTTGCGGATACCGTTTCCCAATACGACGGACAGCACGGTACGGGATTCCTCTTCCGCGGATATTCGCCGGTGGAAATGATGGATGCCGTAAAGCGGGCTTTGCAGGTATACGCAGATCCGCCGCGCTGGCAGGATTTGACGGAGAGGATAATGAAGCAAGACTGGTCTTGGGATAAATCCGCCCGTCAATACATGCAGCTTTATGAAAGCATTCTTGCCGGGAAACCTTCGGAAGGTTAATTATGCGAATTGTCATTATGATGTGCCTGGTGGTCGCCGGGCTTTTTGCCGACTCTGGGATGCCGGGATCTTTTGCCGAGAGCCCCCGCAATAAGCTGATGCAGGCGGCTCCTGAGACCGTTGGTTTGCGGCCCGAGCATTTGAAGCATATTGATAAAGCGGGCGAGGACGCAATGAGGGCCGGGGAGATCCCGGGCGCTGTGGGTCTGGTGACGCGCCGCGGACGAATCGCCTACTGGCGCGCGTTTGGCAGCAGGGCGGTGCGTCCCCTACCCGAAGCGATGACGGCCGACACAATATTTGATGTTGCCTCTCTGACAAAGGTACTGGCTACGGCCCCGTCGATCATGCGCCTGGTCGAAAACGGCGACGTGAGATTGGATGATAAAGTGAAGCGCTATCTTCCCAATTTCATCGGTGGAGGGAAAGACGCGGTCACCGTGCGTCATCTCTTAACGCATTATTCCGGGCTTCCTGCAGATTTTGATCTTTCGAAGGAGTGGTTCGGCTATGCGGCGGCGCTCCAGGAGCTCTGGAAGATCAAAACAGACACGGAGCCGGGTAAAGAGTTTAAGTACAGCGATCTTAATTACATTGCATTGGGCGAAATAGTACGGATTGTGTCCGGGAAAAGCCTGGATGTTTTCGCGCGGGAAAACATCTTTTTCCCCCTCGATATGACCGATACGGGCTTTCTTCCTTCCGCGAAGCTGCAGCCGCGCATTGCCCCGACGGAATCGCGAGCGAATGCTCTGCGGTATTTGAAGGGGCAGGCGTCCAAAGCCTCTATGGACCAGATTCTTCGCGGGGAAGTACACGACCCCACCGCCTGGCGGATGGAGGGCGTTGCCGGCCACGCAGGACTTTTCTCCAGTGCGCGCGACATAGCTCTGTTTGCCCAGATGCTTTTGGAGCGAGGCTCCCTCCACGGCGCGCGCATTTTGTCCCCCATGACCGTTCAGGCGATGACGCGGCCCCAATCCCCCCCCAACTCAATTGAAGTCCGGGGATTTGGATGGGATCTCGGGTCCGCCTTTTCCTCTCCGCAAGGCGATCTTTTCGAAGGGGGATTCGGCCACACCGGATTCAGTGGATCATCATTATGGATACACCCGCCGCCTGCTACCTCTATTGTCATTCTCAGCAATCGGCTGCATCCCGACGGGGGCAAGGATATCAATCACCTTCGCGGCGCCGTCGCGAACATAGTGGCGGCAGCCATTTCCGACCTCCGCTGATTGAATGGATCATTTTCTCGTCAAGTCCTATTGATGGCAGGGAACCTTTTCATGGTATAAAAGCAGAAATGCCGGCTGGGCTGAATTTCCACAAACTATGAATAGGCAGCGGGAAATTTATGGCTAAGGAAAAAGGAAGGGTTTTGGTCGTTGATGACGAGGTTTACATCCGGGAAATTCTCAAGTCAACTCTGGAAGACGCCGGTTATTCCTGTGTTACCGTAGGCAGCGCCGAAGCCGCAATGACCGCGCTTGCCGCGCAGGAATTTGACATTGCGCTGACCGATATCCGGATGCCCGGCAAGCAGGGAATGGAACTGCTTCAGGAAATTAAAGCCGGATATCCTGAAGTCATTGTAATAATGATAACGGCGGTCGACAGCGCGAACACGGCCATTGAAAGCATGCGGATGGGTGCGTACGACTACATCATCAAGCCCTTTAATCTCGATCAGGTGCTGGTAGCCGCAAATCGCGCCTTGGATAAGCGGCGTCTTGAAAACGCCAACCGCGAATACCAGAAATACCTGCAGCAGATAGCCGACGAGCGGGCCGCTGAAACCCGTCGGCTCTTTTACTCGATGACGCAGGTGCTTCTGCGCCTGCTGGATATGAAGATTCCGTTTAATGAGGGCCACTCGCGGAGGGTTGCGGAAAAAGCCCGCTACCTCGCGCGCGAGCTGCGGATGACGGATGACGGGGTCCGCAAGGTGTACCTTGCGGCGCTGCTGCATGACGTCGGCATGATTTTGGTGGAAGACATGCTTTTGAATAAGGAGGGTTCGCTGACGCCCGAGGAAGTGCGCCGGATTCAGGAACGCACCGCCGCAGCCGATGAGGTTCTCCGTCCAATTCTTGATGACGAGGAAGTTCTGAAATTTATCCGCCATTACAGGGAACGCTATGACGGAAGTGGATATCCGGGCGGCCTCCGTGGCAACCTGATTCCTCTGGGCGCCCGCGTCATCGCCGTCGTCGAAGCATTCGATGCGATCACAAGCGGCCGCCCCTATCGTCTGCCGCGATCGCCGCAGGAAGCGATCAGCGAACTTGCCCGATGCGCTCCGTCCCAATTTGATCCTCAGGTCGTTACAGTATTTGCGGATCTCTATGAGAGAGTGTTCCGGGACGTCAAAAACCCCTCCTTGGGCCTGCCGTGAAATCTCAGCGCTTTCTTCGGATGGATGCCGCCCGGATCTGGAACGCAGCTTTGCGTGCCGCAGATCCCGAGCCTGCGATCCGCAAGATCATGAAGCGCAGAGGAAACCTCCTGGAAATCGGCCGCAGCCGCTATACTCTGGATAAAATCCGGAAGATCTGGGTGCTGGGCGCCGGAAAAGCCGTGGCGCCCATGGGCCGTGCTGTTGAAGCCATCCTCGGCCGATTTCTGGCGGGTGGAATTCTCGTGACCAAATACGGCCACAACCTGTCGCTGAAAAAACTGACTGTATTGGAAGCGGGCCTCCCTCTGCCGGATCAAAATGTAGTCGATGCGGCCGCCCGGATACTGTCCCTGGTGGAAAGCGAGATTAAGCCGGGCGATCTGGTTCTCTGTCTCCTTTCAGGGGGAGCTTCTTCTTTGCTTGTTGCGCCGGCGGAAGGCATCTCGCTGGAGGACAAGGTCGAGTGCACCCGGCTTCTCCTTAACGGAGGCGCGGATATTTATGAATTGAATGCAGTCCGGAAGCACCTGTCGCGTTTGAAAGGGGGAGGGCTGGCCCGACGGCTTCATCCTACCCCGGTTGTGGCTTTGGTTTTGTCGGATGTGGTAGGCGATGATCTGGGCACAATCGCCTCCGGCCCGCTGGCGCCGGATACGAGCACATTCGGAGACTGCCTTGAACTATTGAGACGGTATCAGGTCGCCGACCGGGTCCCTGCTGCGGTAAAGCAGCGTCTTGAACTTGGTGCCGCAGGCCGCATTAAGGATACTCCGAAGCCGCAGGACCCGATCTTTCAAAACATCATAAGCCACTTTGTAGCCAACAGCGGCCGGGCCTGCTCCGCGGCGGCTCAGGCTGCAAAAAAACTTGGTTATAGAACAATGATCCTTACGAGCCGCCTGGAAGGAGATACTACCGAGGCTGCTCGCTTTCACATGAGTATTGCCGGTGAGATTGTGTCTCAAAACCGACCGCTGCGGCGTCCGGCCTGTATCATCAGCGGCGGCGAAACGACCGTAAAGGTCAGGGGAAACGGCAAGGGGGGGCGCAACCAGGAGTTTGCCCTGCAATGTGTGAAACCGCTGGCGCGTCTGGCCGCGCCCTGCGTTGTCGCAAGCCTGGGTACGGACGGCACGGATGGTCCCACCGATGCGGCCGGCGCTTTGGCAGATAATACATCCCTGACACGTTCCCTAAAGTATGGGGCACAGTTTTTAAAGGAAGCCGTGATCAACAACGATTCCTACCACTTCTTCAAGCGACTCGACGATCTGATCGTTACCGGCCCCACGCGAACTAATGTCATGGACCTGCATCTGGTGCTGATTGGTTAGGAGAACAGCTGCCAGTCGTTAATCTTAACGGCCTTCATCGGCGGCTAACGACTTGTCCTCAGCCTCACAGACTTTTTCCAGGGGGCAGGCGAGGCAGCGCGGCTTGCGCGCCTTGCAGTTCGTGCGCCCATGCAGGATCATCTGGGGCGAAAACGATATCCATCGGTCCCGCGGTATGATTTTCATTAGATCGCGCTCGGTTCCCTCCGGTGTTTCGGCCTTCGTAAGATCCAGCCGCCGGCTGACTCTGAATACGTGCGTATCCACAACGATTCCTTCCGCCTTGCCGAAGGCGACTCCGAGCACGACGTTCGCCGTTTTGCGGGCGACGCCCGGCAGCTGTACAAGTTCTTCCATGGTCTCCGGAACGGAACCGCCAAATTTTTCAAGGATCATTTTGGCTGCGCCCCGGATGCTCCTGGCTTTATTTCGATAAAATCCGGTTGACCGAATATCGGATTCCAGCTCTTCCGGAGCGACGCGGATGTAGTCCTGCGGTTCGCGATATTTCCGGAAAAGATCTTTTGTGACGAGATTGACCCTTGCGTCCGTGCACTGAGCGGACAGGATGGTGGCGATCAGGAGTTCCAGGCTGTTGCTGTGATGGAGCGCACATTGGGCATTTGGAAACGCTCGATCCAGCTCCGTCAGGATACGCTTGATGCGATCCGCCTGAGTCGCTTCGGAGAATTTCTTTTTCGCGGCCATAATGGGGCGCTATTATAAAAGCCTGATCCCAAACTCGCAACGATGTGCGCGTGATTCCGCATGGTAAATAGCGATAGAGGACGCGAATTGGAATTCCGAGCAATGCACTGCCCGCAATCGAGGCCGGGGATTTGGAATTTGACTTTTGGTGGGCCTGCGTGTTATCAAAAACTTACAAACAGAGGAGATACTTATGAGTGACGAAAGCTCCGCAGGAGAAAAGATACTTTATTTCATGTTCGGTGCAATGATCGGAGCCGCGACAGCCCTTCTGCTTGCCCCTCGAAGTGGCGTGGAAACTCGTAAGCTTATAATGACCAAAGCGCGCGAAGGCGCCGATGTAGTCAGCGGCCATGCCAAATCGGTCGTAGAGAAAACTACGGAGTATGTAGAACGAGGCAAAGAACTTCTCCAGCAACAGCGCGATCAACTGACTGCCGCTTTCGAGGCCGGCAAACAGGCCTACCGGGACGAAAAAGAGAAGATCTAGATGCAAGACACCCTATTGCTGGTCTTCACTGGAATACTGGCCTTTGTTGTTTTACTGCAGACTCTGCTCTTTCTCGGAATCTACAAGTCTATCCGGAGAACGTCCGATTTGCTGGATGCCATGGGAAGAGACCTGCTTCGAAACGCCGCGATTGTTTCCTCCAAGGTCGAAGAGGGGGTGAACGCCATCAAGGCTGCGGCGGACGGCTTAAAACCTGTTACGCAAAACCTAGTTAGTGCCACCCAGATCGTACATGACAGAGTAATCGATATAGATAATTTGCTGGGCGAATTGACCGAAAACGCCCGGATGGAAATAGGTCGAGTTCAGGATACTATCCGGCTTGCCTCGCGACGGGCAGAAGAGGCCATTGAAATTGTGAAGACCAGTATTCTGACTCCGGTCAATGAGATCGGAGCGATTGCTCAAGCCGTCAGGGTGGCGCTGAACATGCTTTTTCGAAGGCGAAGAAATCCTTCCAGCGCGTCCGCTCAAGATGGAGAGATGTTCATCTGAGCGTCTGTATGATATTTCATACCCCCTGTCCTTTCAGAATGAAATGAATATTCCGGGATCCCCGCCTGATAAGGGAGCGGGGCAATGTCCCGCAAATTGCCGATAGGATCTGCTGGAAAACGATTGCACGAACAGACTGAATGCAGCCATAATCGGCAATTATCAGCGCGCAACAGTTCCTGAGGCG
>CAZLHW010000136.1:0-4230 GCA_964559085.1 uncultured Acidobacteriota bacterium
TTTCGTGGCATCGATTTATGCCCGGGTCTATGAGGTCCGCCAAATGGCCGATCCCGCATGGCTGCAGCCGAGGTGGGAGGAAATCGCGCGCCAGGTCCGGGTGGATAAAGTGTACCTCGAAACGCACCGCGACATGATTGTTGCGGAGAAAGATACGCTCCTCAAAGTCAAAAAGTTTTTTCAGGACCGGGGCATTCGTGTAGCCGGCGGCATCACCATCACCGTCAATGAGCGAAACCGTTTTGAGACCTTTTGTTACTCAAATCCGGAACACCGAAAGAAGCTGAAGGAAATTGTTGAGTTTACGGCGGGCCTGTTTGACGAAATCATTCTCGACGATTTTTTCTTCACCAACTGCAAATGCGAGCATTGTATCCGTGCCAAGGGGAATAAGAGCTGGACGCGATTCCGCCTGGATCTCCTGGATGAAGCGGCGCGTTCTCTCATCATTCAGCCTGCCAAAGCGGTCAATCCAAAAGTAAAGATGGTGGTGAAATACCCGAATTGGTATGAGCATTTCCAGGGCCTGGGCTTCAATCTTGAAACAGGCCCGGAGATATTTGACGGTATTTATACAGGAACGGAAACCCGGGACAGATCCGGCGACCAGCACCTCCAGGAGTATCTTGGATATTCCATATTCCGCTATTTTGAGAACATCAAGCCCGGAGGGAATGGCGGCGGTTGGGTGGACACATACGGCGGACGCTATATCGACCGGTATGCGGAACAGATCTGGCTGACACTCTTTGCCAAGGCGCCGGAGATCACGCTCTTTGATTTCGGGCAGATGCTTCGTAAGATTCAGCCGTCCGAGCGGGCGCCCTGGCAGGGGCAGGGCACAAGCTTCGACTTTGATGCGATGATGGCCCCGATCCCGCTGCCCGATGGAACGACGGTAAAGCCGACTACTTATGCGCGCGCGGCAGGCTACACACTGGAGCAGGTGGACCGGTTTCTCGGCCGGCTGGGAAAGCCGATCGGACTCAAAAGCTATAAGCCCGACCATTCAACGGGCGAAGATTTTCTACATACCTACCTGGGCATGGTCGGCATTCCGATTGATCTTCTGCCGGAGTTTCCATCGGACGCTCCAATGGTTTTGTTAACGGAATGCGCCGCCGCGGACCCGTCGATAGTAGACAAGATAAAGGCGCAGCTGTTGGGCGGCAAATCCGTGGCGATTACATCCGGCCTGCTGCGTGCGTTGCAGGGAAAGGGCATAGAAGACATCGCCGAAATCCGCTATACGGACCGCAAGGCAATAATCAAACAATTTCGCGGCCAGCCGGTTCTTTCGCCCGATAAACACATCCTCATCCCGCAGATTCAATATCTCACCAACGATGTGTGGGAGCTTGCGAGCGGGATGACGCAGAATGACCTGGGTTACCCGCTGCTGCTGCAGGCCGGGTATGGAAAAGGGACGCTGTATGTCTTGACCATTCCGGAAAATTTCAGCGATCTTTACAGTTTCCCGGAGCCGGTTCTGACACAGATCCGGAATGTGCTGCTGCGCGATCATCCAATTCGCATCGAAAGCCCCGGCGATGTCAGCCTGTTCCTTTATGATAACGATACCTTCATCGTGGAATCCTTCCTGCCGGATCCTGTGGAGATTCGGATCTCGACGGATCCTCGTTTTACCGGGATACGCGAGCTGACCACGGGCCAGGAGTTGGCAGGCCGGTCCCCTTCGGCGGCCGGCGGCTTCAATCTCTGGGGCATGGGGGGCGGCAAGCGCCTCGTTTATCCGGTAACAATCCCGCCGCATTCCTACCGCGTCTTTTCCGCAAAGCCTTAGGCTCCACGAACCGCGGATTTTCACGGGTTCTCACGGGCGGTTCGAACGCATACGATGCAAAGACGCGAAGAATCGCAACCTTCAGGATTGCCGGCCGGTCCAGCAATAGGTGCAGATGCGGTCCGCCGGACGCCCGATGGCGGAAGCCATATCCTCAAGCGCCTGGTACAGCAGAGAATCGGCGCCGAGCTCACGCGTGATCGTATCGACCATGTGTTGGTACTTGGGAGAATTCCTGTCGAGATATGCCGATATGTCCTGAAGGTCTTTCCCCTCGATCATTCGGATCACGCGCCGCGCCGCCAGTTCTCCTGCGTTGCGCGTTGATTGGTTATAAATGCAGGGGAACATCAGAGGCGGACAGGCAATGCGCAGATGCACCTCCCTGGCGCCGTTAGCCATCAGTTTTTCTTTGATCATTTTCCGCAGCTGAGTCCCGCGGACAATCGAATCGTCGCAAACCACAATGCGCCGGCCGCGAATAAGATCCGGGATGGCAATCAGCTTCATGTCGGCAATCAGATCGCGCGTCGATTGCTCCGACGGCATGTAGCTTCGGGGCCAGGACGGCGTGTATTTCACGATTGGGCGGGCGTAGGGAATGCCGGATTCATTTGCATATCCGATTGCATGTCCGACGCCGCTGTCCGGAACGCCGCAGACAATGTCGGCCGTAAATCCGGCGGCTTTGTCTCTCTTCGCCAAAAGGGTGCCGCTGTTATACCGGGCTTTTTCGACGTTGATGCCCTCGATGGAGGTGGCGGGGAAGCTGGTATAAATCCAGAGAAAGGCGCAGGGGTGCCCGGCCGCATTGTCGCCCGGTTTTCTTCTTTCGATTCCCGTCTCGGTAAGCTTGATAATTTCCCCGGGAAGGAGTTCCGCGATCGGCGTGAATCGGAGATTGGGGAAAGCCGTTGTCTCTGTCGTGACGGCAAATCCGTCTTCGCTTTCCCCCACGACAAGGGCGGAATGTCCCTGACGGTCGCGCGCCGCATATATCCCGTTTTGGGTGAGTACCAGCAAAGAAACGGATCCCTGTATCCGGTCGTAGAGAGATTCAATTCCGGATTCGAGATCCTCGGCTCTGCTGATAATCTCCGCCAGCACCTCCGCGGGGCTGATACTGGAATCGGGCTGGATTTCTGCGAAGCTGGCGCCGTGCCGCTGCATCTCCGAGACGATCTCATCGAGGTTGAGAATATTCCCGTTCATGACGAGAGAAAAGACGCCATGGCGAGTGGCGAGCACCACGGGCTGAATGTCGTAGCCGATGACGCCGATGCCGTATCGGCCTTTCATTTTTTCGTAGGCTTGCTGAAATTTGGGCCTGAAGTTTTCGCCGCGGATATCGTGGATTTTGCGCTCAATGCCCCTATCGCCGAAGACGGCCAGCCCGGCGTAGTCGGTGCCGAGGTGGCAGTGATAGTCAATGCCGTAATACAGCGATCTTACACAATTGCCTTGTTTGGATACCGCGCCGAAAATTCCAGCCATTCGAATGCTCCTTGTGAAAATTCATAATGACGAAGGGGGACTATACCAGAATTTTCCTAAACGGAGAATGCGAGGTTTGAATAGAAAACAAAGCCGGGCGGCGCTTGCGTTCAGCGGCCGCGATCAAACAGGGCCCGCACGATGCGGGGCAGGTTTTCCGGAATTACAAGGAACTGGTTCCGTACCATCTCTCCGAGATCCACATCTCCGTGCCGTGGAACCGTCCGCAACACGTATTGGACTATCAACAGAAAATTCCAAATTATAAAGACGCCGCCCACGGCTGCCCACAAGGCCTTTTTTTCCGGAAGAGCCTGGATGAGGGCCGCGAGGCCAAGCGTAAACAAAGAGGTCTGTGCAACCCAGAACCTCGGGCCGAAGGCTGCAGCTCCCGACCATGAGAACCAGGAAGCGATTATATAAAGCTGCGCGGCAAACACCGCGCCTAGAAAGAGAGTCAGCCGTGCGTTTTGTTTGAACAGCAGGCGCAGGCCGATCATCGCGGGCACTGTAATGTGAGCCCAAATAAAGAGGCCTCTGTTGGATGAAAACAGGACCTGCAGGATATGCGGCGCGCTCCAGTCGAAAATGCCGGGGGGTTGCGAGGGGCCGTAGGTGTTTAGTAAGAACGATCCGAACACAACCCGCCAGAAAATCATGAGGGGAATGAAAAAAAACAAATACCCGCCCAATGCTGCAACACCGCGTCGGAGAAAGGGCTTGAGGGCGCGTCTGTTCCGGAAGGCCTGCACGAGGTCTATGAAGGTTTCGACGCCAAGAATAATAATCAGGAATGCATTCTGAGTCCGAATCCAGGCGGCCAGGCCGGCAAGGGCTCCACGGGCGAGACCGGCTTTTACGGAAAGGCTTTGTTGTGTTCGCCACAATACATAGATAAAGAGGGCGTGAATGAAGGCTTCATTCGCATGCGC
>CAZLHW010000136.1:4240-9030 GCA_964559085.1 uncultured Acidobacteriota bacterium
GGCGTTTGGCCAGGGCATATGTCAAGAGCAGGGCAATCAGGCCATAAATGGCGGAAGACAGGCTGGCCGCCAATGGATAAGGCGGGCTGTATCCGTCTGCCGGGATGTCCGATCCCAGGGCGCGGGCGAAAAGAACGGCCGCATGCGCTACGGCGAAAGCCGGGGCCCAAAGGATGGCCGACCCGGCGGACCATTGATTGTGTGTGTATCCGTTCGGCGTCTTGCGGCGGATCATCTGCTCCCGGTCCGGTTCTTCGAATTCCCTGGAATAATGGTGAAACGCGTTTTTTACATCCAGCGTGCCCTCAATCACGGCGGAACGCAGCCAGGCGTAATAACCTACGGAATCCGCTCCATGAAGAAAAGGGCGAAAGAGCGCCGGAAACAGCAGCAGAAAAAGAATTCCCATGCAGGCAGGCGCAGGTTCGATCGCCTTGAATTTTGACCGGATCATGGTTTCACCGAATGCTTTTAAACCCTTTTTCTCATCATGCGGCAGTAGAGTTCGTCGCAGGGTGTACGGTACATACCGCAGCAGGGTATGGTTCTTCTGCGAGCTGAAATCCTCATCGAATCGGCATAAAAGAACAGTTGCCGGCCGGCCTCAAGCAGTTCCCGGCGGCAAGGCACTGAAGGATCTCGAAGCCGGAGGCGACACGCGGGATGTCGTCCCTCCCCCGCGCCGTTACTGCCAGCGGACCGTGACGCGATACGATCCGCTGTTGTCGTGCAGATTATTGTCATTAATGCCAAGGTACAGGCGTCCGGCCTCCGTCGCACCCGTCTTTACCTGCCGGCGCGCGCCGGCATAGAAGATTCGCGAATCCCTGCCGGTGGTATAGCGGATTTTCCAGAGGAGCGCGCCAATGCCCGTGTTTCGGAGCGGGTATCCGGCGGTGGAGGCAATTGCGTCGCGATCGCCTTCCGGTCCGGTGGACCGCCGGCGGTCGATGTATACTTGCCCTTCGGCCGTAATCTCGAGCGAGGCGCCGGATTCCAGGTCTATACCCGTATCAACCCATGCCTGATTGCCCGGAACGGTGAGAACCTTCTGGTTGAATTCGGTCCTGCCGTCGCGGCTGCCTATGGCCACTCCGCCTGAGGCTCGATTCACGGAAACGTGCACACGGAACGCTCCGCCCGAATTGCGCGTTTCTCCATGATTTACAGTAAAGTAGAGCATGCCGTCCCTGTCGGCTACAAATTCGAGCCGGCGGCCGACAAGGATCAATGGGGCATCCGGATCCTTGCCGATTACGGCAATCAGCGCCCCGTCATTTTCTTCGGGCATGAGTGCCTGGGGATCCCGCCTGTTTCGAAGCCCTTCCGGGCTCACATAAGTCTGTCCTTCAAGCGCCACCGTGCCGGAAGCTTCCACGCGGATGCGGTCTCCGTTGCGGACCTGGATCTCCGAGCGTATCCACTGATCTTCAAGGCGGACATCGAAAGGCGCCGCGCTTTCCCAGCGCCCCGCATCTGCCGATGTGGGGGCTGCGGGTTCCTCGCCGGCCCGGCGCGCCGGAGCGTGACACCGGGTGTCGCCGGGCCGCGGCGCGCGGTCCCTGGCCGGGCGCAGGCCACGCGGCGCGGGGGACGCTTCCCGGCGGCCGTCGCCGGTTTCAAATGTGAACCGGCCGTTTTCATAACCGATGAAAGTACCTTTTAAAACCTTGCCGTCCCGAAGATAGAGAGAATCGGCAAATGCCGCTCCCGCCGCCAATGCAAAAAGCGCAAACGCTGCAATGAATTTCTGCATGATCGACTCCTTTCGCCGAGAGTGGCGTGAAGCCATTGCGACTCGGCGTACCGAGGCTCCTTTTGAAGAGTGCCTGTTAGGCAGCATGGTGTTTGTAAAGCGTGTCTCGACCTGTATCGGTCGCTTTTATCATATAGCAAAATCCGACGCGTGAGAGGCTATCTTTGTTGGTGTCGGCAAAGGGTTATTTGGTGGTTGAAAATTCAGGAGCAATGGGGGCCGCTGGCAACAAACATTAGCGCTTGACGGGCGTATCATTGATCCGTGCGACGGCTTTTCCTACAATAGGACAAAACCTTTGACCCGGTTCATTCCGGAAAAAGCCGAGAACAGGAGGCGTTTTATCGAATCCTCAGCCGCTCCCCTCTGCAACGCTGAAACCTCGGGTTCCCTGAAAAAGGACATAGCCCGCCATATTGGTATTCTTCTAACCGACCTGAGCCGGGGCAGGGAGGCGGGCGAACTGTTTATGCTCTCCGCGCAACGGGGCATGTTCCTGGAAAACGCACGGCGGTCGACGCCATGATTCAGCAATTCAATCCGGATAAAGCAAAGGTCATGGCGGCTTTCAGGCAATCGGTCGATTGGGCTGCCATGGTATAAGAGAGCTGCTATGAACTGGGACCTGGGATGTATCCTTTTCGGATTGATTCTGCTTGTGGCAGGGGGCGAGCTCCTGGTGAGGGGGGCTTCGCGTCTGGCGCTGCGTCTGGGTATGTCGCCGCTTGTGGTGGGTCTGACCGTAGTTGCATTCGGCACCAGCGCCCCCGAGGCCGCCGTAAGCATTTTCTCAGCCATGCGGGATGCGACCGGTGTCGCGGTGGGGAATGTTGTTGGAAGCAACATTTTCAACATACTGGTGGTTTTGGGCCTTTCCGCCCTTGTTGCGCCCCTTGTCGTTCATCAACAGGTGGTGCGGTTTGACGCCCCTCTCGGCGTCATCGTGACGCTCGTTTTGATCGGCTTGGCCCAGGATGGCGTCATCGGAATGCTGGACGGCGCCCTGCTGTTCTTCGGGATCCTCGCCTATACATTTTGGGCTATACGGAGGAGCCGGAAGGAGTCTCCGGATGTTCAAAGCGAATACGCCAAGGAATTCGGAGGATGGCGGGATCGCGGCGGCAACATCGCGTTGCAATCGCTGTTCATCATTGGCGGCGTCCTCATGCTGATCTATGGATCGCACCTTCTTGTGAATGGCGCTTCCGCAATGGCGCGGCGTTTGGGTGTCAGCGATCTGGTGATCGGGCTGACCATTGTTGCCGCGGGTACCTCGCTTCCGGAACTGGCCACCTCTGTAATCGCCGGCCTTAAGAAGGAGCTGGATATCGCCGTTGGAAACGCGATCGGGAGCAATATCTTCAATATCCTGTTCGTTCTCGGATTATCCGGATTGGTCACCCCCGACGGGCTGGCGGTGCCGCCGGCCGCACTGCATTTTGATTTCTGGGTCATGCTGGCTGTAGCCGCTCTGGCTCTCCCTGTCTTTTTTACCGGGTATCGGATTGCACGCTGGGAAGGGGCATTTTTTTTGATTATTTACGCATTATACCTCTGCTTTATTGTGCTCGCCGCCCGCAATTATTCGGAGCTGGCCACATTCAGGCTTTCGGCGCTGCTTTTTCTGTTGCCGACAACCTTGCTGGTACTCGGCACCGCTGCATGGCAGCTGCTGCTGAGAAAACGTTGACCAATCACCGACCTGAAATCATCGATCATCAATCTTTTTTCCCTTCCGTGGTTTTTTCTTTTCCAGTTTCTTCACTTGCTTCACTGCTTCGATGAAATGACGCTCGACCGGCGAAGGTTCCTCCATTGCGCGCCTGCGGAATTTTTCATATTCAATCCGAGCTTTCTCGATGGCCGCCTCGTGGCTGATCTTGCCCGCATGGGTGAGGATGTCCCGCTCGCTGACCTTGAGAAACTCGTCCAGTTTGGCGATCCAGTCCTTCATGTACATGGGCCTGCGGCTCAAAGCCTGAAGCTCGGCAAAATCGAGGTACATGGTCACAATCCGGTTGAGCGTGTCCAGTTCCTCAGCGCTCAGGTAGTTCTTGGCGACCTCGATATCCTCCTGGGTCGGCCTGACCCCCGTCCAGGAGGTCAGCCCCATGTGAGGCTTTTCGGCGTCGGCCCGGGCGGCGATGATCTCGGCTGCGGTGTGCCCGTGGGCGGCCCAGTGCATCATGTTCTGAACGATCTGGAAGAAACGGCGGGACACTTCGGTGTTCGGATCGTAGTCGATGCTGGTGGCGTAGATATCAAGCACCTTGCGCCAGAAGACCTTTTCCGAGGCGCGAATGTCCCGGATGCGAGCCAGAAGTTCATCGAAATAATTGCCGCCTCCCGCCTGCTTGAGCCGCTCGTCGTCCAGGGTGAACCCCTTGATGATATATTCCCGCAAGCGTTGAGTAGCCCAGATGCGGAATTGGGTACCGCGATGGGATTTGACCCGGTAGCCCACTGAAATGACGACATCCAGGATATAATGCTGGGTATTATATGTCTTGCCGTCGGCGGCAGTTATCCGGAAATTCCGGATAACTGATTCAGGCGACAACTCCCCTTCCGCAAATATGTTGCGGATATGTTCGTTGATGGTCCGCACATCCTTTTGGAACAGTTCTGCCATGAGCTTCTGCGTCAGCCAGACCGTTTCGTCCTCCAGCCGGACCTGGATACGCGTGCGGCCGTCCTCGGTCTGGTAGATGAGGAGTTCAGTGTTGGGCGGGGTGGAGGGGAGATTGGTCATAGAACTTCCTTCATATTCCTAACCCGGCATTAGCCGGAACCAAAAAGGCTCAAAATAAAGTAAGATGCTCAAATGGGCATCGAACTATTAACTGACCGTTACTCGAAACAAATCGCAGGGATCCTATCCTGCTACGATCGTATTCTCATCTTTGGAACCCTGCCTCATATTTGCTTTGCCGAATGTAACGCACCGCAATATTCTACGCGTTAGAGTCAGATTATTTTTCAGTGCGTTTATAACAGTCGGTTGCTCATTTCGATTGTTTCAGAGCAGTCCTCG
>CAZLHW010000137.1:0-9008 GCA_964559085.1 uncultured Acidobacteriota bacterium
CGCATCGTCGAGGAGCGCTAACGAAGCAGATGCCCGCGCGCCGCCGGAACCCTTTGGGCGCAAGGGGCTTGCGGGCCAATATCAGCGCTGCTCGTCGTCAACGACGTTCCCGATTAATGGATCTCGATGGGGGCGGTTTGATAAAAGTTGTTCAGAAGCCGTAAAAGGTCGCGATCGGTGCGCCTGGATTCGCGCCGGTTCTCATCTCTTTTCCGGCGGACGGCGGAAAGATTCCGAAGACCGGAAAAGACGGCCCAGTAGAAAGACCAGTCCAGCCATAACCAGCTGATCAGGAACAGCCCCGTTAAGGATGCAAGGTGCCGGCGAAACATGCGGCGGTCGTGAAGCAGAATCCAGTGCATCAGAATACGGCTGCGGCGTGCAAGTCTGTCTCGCGAGCGGCCAAGGTAGCGCTTTTTCATGGTCTGGCCTGCGTCGTGATAGGCAACGCTGCGAGGCTCATAGCGGATTACCCAGCCGCGTTTCCAGGCTTTGTAGGAGTTTTCTATATCTTCATACATGGCGGTGAGGGGATCGAATCCGCCGAGCTGGAGGAACTTTTCCCGGTCGTAAGCTGAAAAGGCGCCAATGGCGGCAAAAGATAGAAGCGCAGAATTTGGTTCGGCCGGAGTGCGCACGTCGTAATTGAGATAGCTGCTCCACATGCCGCGGCGGAACCGGCCGACCTTGCCTCCATTGCAGAATACGTCCCCTTTCTGGTTGAACATTTTACCGGTAACGGCAAAGACATCGGAATCGCTGAAATGGCGTACCATAGGCGCGATGCAATCCGGGTCCAACCGTACATCGTTATTCAGCAGCAGCACTATGGGGAAGCGGGCGTTTTCAAAGCCGGTCTGGCAGGCGGCGCAGAATCCGAGATTCCGCGTATGTTCCAGAAGCCGGACTTTGCCTCCATAATTGGATCGCAGCCAGGCTATCGTGTCATCACCGCCGGCGTCTTCAACAATCAGGATCTCCGTATCCGATCCCTGAGCGCCGCGGTATGCGTCCGAGGCGGCGATCACGGAGGGGAGGTAGCGCTCCAGCAATCGCCGGCCTCTCCAAGTCGGTAGGACTATAGAAACGTGCATAGAGCTCGGGCGCGGAACACTTTGTGTTCCGCGGGAATACGATCGCGGCGCTTCAACCGGCTTTTACGGTGCTGCAGCCAGAAGCTTCTGTGCCGGAGGCTCCAGGACCTTGAAATCCGTGGACGTGGTGACGGTGCGATTGGCAATCGTGTCATGCACCTTAATTTCCAGGGAATACTTTCCCGGAGTGGTATTTTTCAAAGGAACTCTTCCCAGCAGGACCACCCGCTGTCCGTAAAAGAACTGCTCGGAATTGGCCGGAGTCGCTTTGATTTCCTCCACAACCTTGCCGTCGCGCTTAAGGAAGAATGTTACATCCAGAGACGGGTTCTGGCTGGTCTGATCGATCTGCATGTCGTAGATCTGCAGATAGGGAATCAGCGCCTGGCCGGGCAGATACTCCGATTTCACGTTGGGGACGACTTTCATGTCACCGATCACGTACTGCTCAAACTGGTCCGCATTGGTCGGAGCTGTTGTAACGGAGTTGGTGAGCACAATAGTGCTTGTCTGGAGCGTGCCTTCTTCGTACTTGGGTACGTTCAGACCGATGCTCACTGTGCCGGCAGCCTTGCTGTTTTCATCCCGCAATACCAGATCCAGCTTGTATCGCTGTCCGGGCGGCAAACCGACAATGTGTTGGTATCCCGAGCGCTTGTTTTTCCCCCGCTCGAAGTACTGATCCAGGAATTCCACGCTGATCACATGTTCAAACTCAGCCATGATCCGTCCGGTCAGGCTCGTGACCACGCCGTATACATTTACGGTAGCCTGGTTGAAATCAAGCTGTTTTTTGAATTCCAGGTCTTTGTTGCTCACTTCAACCGTGATCGGAACGAGGACCCTGTCGGCAGACAGCTTTATGTAATCGACTCTGACGTCATAGGGCAAAGTTGTGTAGATGACCTTGGCGGTGACGACGCCTTTCAGGTCCTCGAACTTGATCTGCGGCGGTTTCTGCAGGCTGAAATAGCGCTCCCTGCGGGCGAACGGGCGATCCTTGGCACGAATATAGGGCGAGGTGGTCGGTTCGTTTTGCGAAACGGCGCTGAAGTAAGGACGGTCGTCCTTTTTGGCCCAACCCATTTCCTCCGCAAAGGTCAGGCCGGCATTCGGGACGTTGATCAGGGCGTCCTTTTCCTCCGGAGTCATGGCCATTCGATATTCGCCCGTCAGGGACTTGTCAACGAATTCTATTTCGATATCATCGCCGACTCCTTCAATGTGCCGATACCACCATTTTTCAAAAGGGTAGGTTGAAGTCGTCCCGCCCCCCTCATAAAAGGGCCGGGCATAGGATCCGCCGGTCGGATGCGATTCCAGTTCATCCGGTTTGCCGTACATAATATAAATCCGCCCGCGGTCTGTTCTCCATCCGGGGACGCCGGAGGTGAAATGTTGGTTGGCATAAGCGATGCGCCGGTAATGTTCTTCTTTAAAGGCGTTATCAGGAGAACGGGGGTCGGGATTCCTTCTTGCCCAGAACTGCTCGACAAAGCTTTCGCGTTCCTCTTCGTTCTTCAGGTTCTTGAATACGCTCTTTTCCTCATCTGAAATGATATAAACCACGTCTTCCTCCAGCCATTTCTTGTAATAGTCGGCCAGATCGCCGCTTTGTTTGCTTTTCTTCGTGCTTACCTTCTTTTTTGTAGATGAGGCCGCGGGAGAATAGCCGGCACCGAGGCTAAGGCTGAAGAGTGTAAAAAAGATCAGGAACCTTGTGTAACGCATAAGCTTCCTCCAAACCGCTTATTGGGGTAAAAAAATTATAGGGGTTCCCTATTTGCGAGTCAACGAAGCGCTCCAATTACGAATTAAAGCAATACGTTCGAGTCAAGGAATTTCGGCAGCTTAAAAGGGTGTGTTTCCATTCGTAATTCGTCACTCGTAATTCGTAATTAAGCACCGCAGGCGTCTTCGACTTCCTGTATGGTTTTGGGAATCGCCGGTCCGAGCACGCGGGCGCCGGTTGAGGTTACCAGAACATCGTCCTCGATTCGGATTCCCCCGAAATGGCGGAATGCGTCCAGCTTGTCGTAATGAATAAAGTCCTTGTGGATGGCCTCCCCTTTCCAGCGGTCCATCAGAGCCGGAATGAAGTATATGCCCGGCTCCACAGTTAAAACATATCCGGGTTCCAGGGGACGGCTGAGCCGCAGAAACTTCAGGCCGAACTGGCTGCTTCGCTTTTCCTCTTTCCTGTAGCCTACGATGTCGCCAAGATCTTCCATATCATGGACGTCCAGCCCCATCATGTGGCCGATTCCGTGAGGGAAAAAGAGAGCGTGTGCGCCCGCTTCAACCGCATCCGAAGCATTGCCCTTCATCAGGCCGAGGGAAATCAAATCCTCAACCAGGATCTTGCAAGCGCCGAGATGCAGTTCGCGATAGGAGATATCCGGGCGGATGCTGCGGATAGTGCCGAGTTGCATGTGCAATACAACATTATATATATCGGCCTGTTGACGGGTGAACCGGCCGTCGACCGGGCAGGTCCGGGTGATATCGGAGGCATAATATCGGGCGGATTCGGCTCCGGAATCGTTCAGCAGCAACCGTCCTGCGGTCAGCATGCCGTCATAGGAGTGGTTATGCAACACCTCCCCCCGAACGGTCACAATAGGCGTAAACGATTGCTGGCGGTTGTGCGCCAGGGCAATCCCCTGGATCAAGCCCGCGAGTTCGTATTCTCGCTTCCCGGCGCGCGCAGCCGCCATGCAGGCCCGGTGCATCTTTTCGGTAACATGCAAGGCCTCTTCAATCTCGGCGATTTCAACATCCGATTTGATGCTTCTCTGGCAGGCAACAGTTTCCATCAGAAGCTGGGAGGCGCCGGAGGCGACATCGTTGATTCCCCTATTTAAAAAGCGGGCCATTCGAATCAGAGAGGAGATCTGATAGGGCGCGAGATAATGGATGGCGGCTCCCCGGGCCTGTGCTTTCGCAAGGTAATCTTCCAGACGATCCATTTGTTCCACGTCGGCTATGCCCGCGGCGCCCGCCATATCCATGGGGCTGAGACCGGGACCGCTCCACACGATATCGTCCATCTCCGCAGGATTGGCGAAAAGAATATCGCGGCCGGTTTCCGGGAAAGACAACATTGCCAGATTCGGCTGAGACAATCCTGTGTAGTATAAAAAATGTGAATTCTGCCGGAATGGATACGTGTTGTCCGCATAGTTGCGCGGCTGGGGGTCATGTCCCATCCAAAGGATAATTCCGCTGCCGACGGCCTCACGGATTTGGTTGCGCCGCTGTTTATAGATCTCGGGCCAGCTGACCTGAAAGGTATTGGAATCCGCCATAGCACCTCACGTCTCTGTATTTAAAAACATTATATCCTGAGGATCCGCGAATTGGAGGCAGCGTATTCCGAGAGGATTGCAGGAGTGCCCTCCGGGGATCGCTGCTCCCTGCAATCCGGACACAATTGCCCGGCGAAGGTGTAATTGCAAATGCGATTCCGCGCCGCAGGTGCGGTGCCTGCGCCGGTGAATGCATTGCTTGAAATATGACAAACGCGTGATACTATAGCACCCCGTTAACGCACACATCCGGCGATTGCCCGCGATTCCAAAATCTGAAGCCGAACAGGCATAGGGTTTGCCGCCTCCGTGCTCCTGGGACTCTGGATTCCCGCAGGCAAGAAACCGGCTTTCCAGAGAGAGACAGTCATGTATGTTCTAGGCATTGATGTGGGTACGGGCGGTACACGGGCACTGATCATTGATGAACAAGGACGAGTGTTTGCGTCCGCGACGGAGGAGCATGAAGCCTTTGCCTCGCCGCACATCGGTTGGGCGGAACAGCGCCCTGAAGACTGGTGGCGTGCCTGCGGCATTGCGGTAAAGAAAGCGCTGGCCGTTGCGGGGCTGAAAGGCTCCCAAATAGCCTGCGTAGGATTTTCCGGACAGATGCACGGCGCCGTCATGCTGGACGGCGCCGACGAAGTTGTCCGCCCCGCCCTGATCTGGTGCGATGTGCGCACCGAAAAGCAATGCCGCGACCTTACGCAAAGGATCGGCTATGAGCGCTTGATCCGGCTCACCTGCAATCCCGCGCTGCCGAATTTCACATTAACCAAGTTCCTATGGGTGCGGGAGAACGAGCCGGAGAACTGGAGGCGGGTGCGTTCAGTGATGCTGCCCAAGGATTATGTGCGCTTCCGGCTGACGGGCAGCCGGGCTATCGATGTAGCGGATGCGTCCGGAACCCTCCTTCTTGATGTGGCAAAACGCAGCTGGTCGCGTGAAGTGCTCGAAGCCGCGGACATGGATGCGTCTCTGCTGCCGGCGCTTTATGAATCTCCGGATATCTGCGGCGAAGTCTCCACAGCCGGGGCGCTTGCGACAGGACTTGAGGCGGGAACGCCCGTGGTTGCCGGCGCGGGGGATCAGGCAGCCGGCGCAACAGGAATGGGCATTGTCGCTCCCGGCGCCGTAAGCGCCACAATTGGTACATCGGGCGTGGTGTTTGCCGCAACTGACCGTCCGGCGTTGGATGCGAAAGGGCGGTTGCATACGTTCTGCCATGCCGTACCCGGGCGCTGGCACGTCATGGGGGTCACCCAGGCCGCCGGGCTTTCGCTGCGCTGGTTCCGCGACCGATTTGGTGCGGGATCCGACGATGGGCGCGATCCCTACGAAAGACTGACGGAAGAAGCTGCCCGCATTCCGGCCGGATGTGAGGGGCTTCTTTGGGCGCCCTATCTGATGGGCGAAAGGACGCCTCACCTTGATCCGAATGCGCGGGGCGCCCTGATCGGGCTGACGGCATCCCACACGCGGGAGCATATCATCCGCGCCATCCTGGAAGGCGTTGCCTTCAGCCTGCGCGATTCTTTTACCCTTCTTGCGGAAATGGGCGTTCCCGTTCAAAGCATTCGACTGGGCGGCGGCGGCGCGCGGTCCTCTCTATGGCGCCAAATCCAGGCGGACACCTATGGCCATGAGGTGGAAATCGTTGAGGCGGAAGAGGGCGCCGCTTACGGCGCAGCCATCCTCGCCGGCGTGGGCGCAAAAATATGGGGTTCAGTGGACGAAGCCTGCGCCTCCGCCGTGCGAGTCGCCTGCCGCGTGCCGCCTCAACCGGAAGCTGTAAAACAGATGAATGCCGGCTACGCGGCGTATCGCCGCATCTATCCCGCCATCCGCTCCATTTTTGGATAAATGCTTGGATTTTTGAGGAGACGCTATGAAACAGGTGCCTGCATATTTGAACCCCCAACTCCCTCCCGAAAGGCGCACGCGCGATCTGCTTGCGCGGATGACGCTGAAAGAGAAAGTGGCGCAGATGACCTGCATCTGGCAGCAAAAGGCCGCTACGATGCTCGATGAGAAGGGGAATTTCGATCCGCAGAAGGCAAAGAAGCATTTCAAAGATCGCGCGGGCCTCGGGCAGGTCGGACGGCCGAGCGATGCGGGCGGAGGGAAAAATCCCAAAGAAATGGCTGAATTGACAAACGCCATTCAGAAATTTTTCATCGAAAACAGCAGGCTGAAGATTCCCGTGATCTTTCACGAAGAGTGCCTGCACGGCCACGCCGCGAAAGACGGCACGAGCTTTCCGCAACCGATCGGCTTGGGCGCCACATTTGATCCGGAACTGGTGCGGAGGCTTTTTGCAATGACGGCGGAAGAAGCCCGCGCGCGCGGCGCACACCAGGCGCTGACGCCGGTTGTGGATGTGGCCCGCGAACCGCGCTGGGGTCGCGTTGAGGAAACCTACGGCGAGGATCCCTGCCTCGTAGCCTGCATGGGAGTGGCCGCAGTGCAGGGCTTCCAGGGCGATGCGACGTTCAAGGATAAAAAACACATCATTGCGACGCTCAAGCATTTTGCCGCCCACGGCCAGCCGGAGTCGGGAACCAATTGCGCTCCTGTGAACGTGTCGGAGCGGCTGCTGCGCGAGGTTTTCCTCAGCCCCTTCAAGCGCGCAATCCAGGAAGGCGGCGCCATCAGCGTCATGGCCTCCTATAACGAGATTGACGGTGTCCCGTCCCACGCGAATAAATGGCTGCTGCGCGATGTGCTGCGCAAGGAATGGGGATTCAAGGGATTTGTGGTGTCCGATTATTTCGCTATACGCGAGCTGAACGAACGCCCGGAACTCTTCGGCAATCACCTGGCCGCCGATGGAAAGGAAGCGGCTGCACTCGCCGTCAAAGCCGGCGTAAATATTGAATTGCCCGATCCGGACTGCTACCCCAACATCGTCGAGCTGGTACGCAAAGGCATCCTGAGGGAGTCCATGATCGATGAACTGATTGCGCCGATGCTGTTCTGGAAGTTCAAGCTGGGATTGTTTGAGGATCCGTATGTGGATCCGGACGCGGCGGAACGGATCGTGGGTTGTGATGCACATCGGGAGCTTGCCTTGCAGGCGGCGCGGGAAGCCATCACGCTTTTAAAAAATGACGGCGGCGTTGCTCCGCTCGACCCTGGGAAGATTAAGACCATTGCCGTCATCGGGCCGAATGCCGACCGGGTGCTGCTCGGCGGTTACAGCGGTCAGCCTAAACACTACTCGACGGTTCTACAGGGCATCCGCGCACGCGCCGGTTCCATCAACGTTCTGTATCACGAAGGATGCAAAATTACCGTCGGCGGCTCCTGGCAGCAGGATGAGGTGATTCCGAGCAATCCGGAGGAAGACCGCAAGAGTATCGCGGAAGCGGTGGAAGTGGCGAAGCAGGCGGATATCGTTATTCTGGCCGTCGGCGGCAATGAGCAGACCTCCCGCGAAGCCTGGGCGTTGAATCATATGGGCGACCGCGCGTCGCTGGACCTGGTCGGCCGCCAGGATGAATTAATTAATGCTATCGCCGCGACCGGCAAATCTATCATCGCGCTTTTATTCAACGGGCGACCTCTTTCGATCCGTAATCTCACGGAAAAGGCGCAGGCCATTTTCGAGTGCTGGTATCTAGGCCAGGAGACGGGGACGGCGGTTGCGGAAGTGCTCTTCGGAGATGTGAGCCCGGGCGGCAAGCTTCCCATTACCATCCCTCGATCGGTTGGTCATCTGCCCGCCTACTACAACTACAAGCCGGCGGCGCGCCGCGGCTATCTCTTTGACGACATCAGCCCGCTATATGCCTTCGGCTTCGGTTTGAGCTACACCACATTCAAGTTCGGTGCGCCGAAGCTTACCAAAGCCGTGATTCGCAAAAACGAGTCGACTACCGTGCGTGTGGATATCACCAACACCGGGAAAGTACAGGGCGACGAAGTCGTGCAGCTGTACATCCGCGATAAGGTGAGCTCCGTCACGCGGCCCGTGAAGGAATTGAAGGGATTTGGGCGCATTACGCTGGAAGCAGGGCAGACCGCGACGGTAACTTTCGATATTACCCCGGAGCATCTCGCCTTTTGGAACATTGATATGAAATTCGTTGTCGAGCCCGGCGAATTCGAGATCATGGTAGGGAACTCGTCCAGAGACCAGGATCTGCAAAAAGTGCTGCTGCGCGTGAAATAAAAACAGCCACCAAATTCGTGGTGACAAAAAGGGAGAAACGATGGGAGAGATGCTGAAGGGAAGAGTAGCGGTAATTACCGGAGCGGGAAATGGGCTGGGACGCGCCTATGCCATCAGCTTTGCGGCGCAGGGCGCGCGCGTGGTCGTCAACGACTTGGGAACTTCGGCGGACGGATACGGCGCGTCGCACGACGATGCGGACCGGGTCGTGGAACAGATCCGCAAAGCCGGCGGTGTTGCCGTTGCGAACTATGCCAGCGTAGCCGTGGAGGATCAGGCGGCATCCATCATTCAGCAGGCCGTGGATGAGTTCGGGCGAGTGGATATTCTTATAAACAACGCCGGCATCATCCGCCATCAGGATATCGATGCCATTAAAACGGAAGACTGGGACCTCACGATCAAGACGCATCTCTATGGCATGATGTACTG
>CAZLHW010000138.1:0-2439 GCA_964559085.1 uncultured Acidobacteriota bacterium
TTTCAGCTCGATCCAGCAAAGACTGGCCACAGAACTGGATAAGCTTCAACGGCAGTCCGCCGGAGGCGGAAATCCCTAATCCGCTCGTCTCTGATCGACGAAGAAGGGACTCGATGGCGAACCGATTTTAGGAAAGGTTTGAAGCCGTAAGTCCTTGCGTTCACAAAGGCTTTATCCTTGACAAACATTTCCTGTTAATATAATTTCCCCTCGCCGGAAGGCAGGAGTTCGACCGTGTTTATAGAAGTTCAGGATTTGAAGCAGGAACCTCTTCATTTCCAGCATGTTTTTCCGATTGGAGAAATCAAATTTGCCCATGAAGATGCGGTGCTGAGCGAGCCTGTCACTGCAGATTTTATTCTTACACACGAAGATCTGGATCTCCACATCGACGGCACGGTGGAAACGAATATCCGCTTCCGATGCTCCCGCTGCACAAAGGAGTTTTCAAAAGCCTTTGCTGCAAAATATGATTTGACCTATTTACCGCAGCCCAAGTGGTCGAGTCAGAACGCGGAAATTGAACTGAAATATGAAGAAATGGATGTCGCGTATTACGATGGAGTTGCTCTGGATGTCAATCTGATGGTACTGGAGCAGATTGAACTTGCGATGCCCATGCAGTTTGTATGTCGCGAGGATTGTAAAGGACTCTGTTACAAATGCGGAGCCGATTTAAATGAAGGGGTGTGCCTCTGCAGCAAAGAGGAAGCAGATTCTCGTTTATCCGTTCTGCTGGATTTTAAGCAAAAGAAAAAGGATAGATGAGCCGACAGTTCTTTATAATTCTCATTAAAACGCACAATTCCCCCAAGATGGAGAACAGCCCTAATGCCTAATCCAAAAAGGAGACATTCCAAGTCGCGCCGCGGAAAACGCCGGGCGCATGACTTTTTGCAGACAGTAAATCCGAGCATCTGTCCCCAATGCCTCGAGCCCAAGGCCCCGCATCAGGCTTGCCCGAAGTGTGGCTATTATAAGGGGCGACAGGTAATGAAAGGGGAAGAAGAGATTTAACATACTGCGCTAAGCAGCAACTTGGATAATTTCGCCGGCTTACATGATTAAAATTGCCGTGGATGGTATGGGGAGTGATAACGCCCCATTCAGCGAAGTTGAAGGAGCCGTTCAGGCTGCAAAAGCCTTTGACGTGAACGTGATCCTGGTGGGAAAGGAGTCCGTACTGGCTCCTCTCTTAAAGGAGGCCGGAGGTGCCGGCCTGCCCATAGAGATCCGTAATGCAACCCAGGTCATTGCGATGGATGAAGCTCCGACAGCGGCGCTTCGAAAAAAGCGCGATTCCTCCATTCGCGTCGCAGCGGACCTTGTTCGTGAAAAAGTAGCCAGCGGCCTGGTAAGCGCCGGAAATACGGGCGCCGTCATGGCCATCTCCAAAATGGTCTTCGGTTCGGTTCCGGGCGTAGACAGGCCCGCTCTGGCTACTGTATTGCCGACCCTTGCCGGACATGCGGTCCTTCTGGATGTCGGCGCGAATGTGGCCTGCAAGCCCCATCATCTTGTACAGTTCGCCGTCATGGGGCATCTGTTCAGCAAAAAGATTGTGGGGATACCCAATCCCCGCGTAGGCCTCATGTCCGTCGGCGAAGAGGAATCCAAGGGAAATGAGCTTACCAAGGAAGTTCACAAGGTGCTGAAGCAGCTTCACTTAAACTTTATCGGCAACGTGGAGGGGCGAGACATTTATAACGGCCGGGCCGACGTCATTGTCTGTGACGGTTTTACGGGAAATGTTGCGTTGAAAACGAGCGAGGGTCTCATAGAGGCCGTTTTAAAGCTTCTTAAAGAAGAACTTTCAAGAAATCTTCAGGTCAAAGTGGGCGCATTATTGAGCAAGCAATCCTTCAAGCGCCTGAAAAAAAGGCTGGACTACTCCGAATACGGGGGCGCGCCGCTTCTGGGACTTCGGGGGGTTTCTATCATCTGCCATGGCAGATCCAGCAGCAATGCGATTAAAAATGCAATCCGCGTGGCGAAAGAATTCGCTGAAAATCAGGTCAATGCCAAGCTCGAGGCTGAGCTGAGCCAGGTTGAAAGCATAACTCAAGGAACTGTTACGATCGGCGGGCCGGGAAGTTAATCGCGCAGAGGCGGTTGTTTACCCCCATACCGCTCGCGCAAGATTCGCACCACGGTCGGGCTTGCGATTTTTGCCGACAGCGCACGGAAGCGCTTTATGCTGAAGCATTGAAGCGCTTGCTTCCGAAAACGGCGGTGCTACAATGTGAAGCTTTCCGCCGGGGCTGTCAGGCCCGCTGGTGGCCGAAATAAAAGAGGAGGAACTGGAATGGCATCAGTAGAAGAAAAGGTGAAGTCAATCATCGTGGATCAGCTGGGTGTCAACGAGGCCGAAGTAACGGGCAGCGCATCCTTTGTTGATGATCTGGGTGCAGATTCTTTGGATAGGATCGAGATGGTCAG
>CAZLHW010000138.1:2449-6169 GCA_964559085.1 uncultured Acidobacteriota bacterium
TTTTGAGGAGGCATTCGGCATCGAGATTCCCGACGAAGATGCCGAGAAAATCAAGACCGTTCAGAATGCAATCGAGTATGTTGAAGCTCACTTAAACTAGATTCGAGCCGATCGTGAAACCGCATATCTCTGTCAAGCGCGGGAATTGTAGGCCGCGCCGGGAACTGGCGCCTCTCGAACCGTATTCCAAGAAATGGGGAAAGCTGATATGAAAATTGTCGTTTGTGTCAAATATGTTCCGGATACAGCAACTAAAATCAAAATTGCTGCGACCGGGAACGAGGTTGACTTTGCGGATGTCACATTTGTCGTGAATCCCTACGACGAATTCGCCGTGGAAGAAGCGCTTAAGATCAAGGAGAAACAGGGCGGCGAGGTCATCGTCATCGGCGCAGGTCCGGAAGCGGCGACGACCGGCTTGCGTACCTGTCTGGCCATGGGCGCGGATTCCGCGATCCTGGTCAGCGATGCGGCGCTGGAAAGAGCGGATTCCTACGTCGTCGGATCCGTGCTCGCCCAGGTTTGCCGCACACTGAACCCCGATCTGATCCTTTTTGGAAAGCATGCCATTGGCGTGGATAACGGACAGGTTCCCGCCGTCGTAGCCGAGCAGTTGAACCTTCCGCAGGCATGCGTTGTCACGAAGCTCGACGTACAGGACAAGGCTTTTCGCGCGGAAAGGGATATTGAAGGAGCCTGCGAAATCATTGAAGGAAGCCTTCCGGCCGTTATCACGGCTCAAAAAGGATTGAACGTTCCCCGCTATGCCTCTTTAAAGGGAATAATGGCGGCCAAGAAGAAGCAGATCACAGTTCAGACTCTCGAGTCTCTTGGACTACCCGAGGAAGCGTTGAAGCCGCGCGTTTCCGTTGAACAGGTTACATTGCCTCCTTCGCGTCCTCCCGGGAAGATCCTCAAAGGTGAGGTGGCCGAGGCGGTTCCTCAGTTGGTCAAGCTGTTGCACGAGGAAGCAAAGATCATTTAAGTCTGCAACGATGTCCTATGGTTGGTGCCATTCGTCTTGTAAGGAGGGAAGATGGCTCAAGGAATCCTGGTTTTTATAGAAGAGCGGGAAGGCAAGGTTAAAAAGACATCCCTGGAAGCTTTATATGCGGCGAGCAAACTGGCGGACACCTTGCAGGAGCCTGTTATTGCGGTGCGCGTGGGAACGGGCGAGCCTTCAGTCGGTTTGGCTCAATACGGAGCCGGCAAAATAATTCATGTGCAGCACGAGCTGTTGAATGCCTATTCTTCGGAGGGCTATTGCGCCGCCGTGGCACAGATTGCCCAGAAATTTCAGCCGCGCATTATCCTGGGCTCGGCGAGTTCCATGGGCCGGGATTTCCTGCCGCGCGTCGCCGCCAGGCTTAAAGTGGGATTGGCGCAGGACTGCGTTGAAATCCGTCTTGTGGAATCGCAACAGCTCGAATGCGTGCGTCCGATCTATGCCGGTAAAGCTTATGCCAGAGTCCGGCTGCTTCTGGCGCCCGCAATGGCCACGCTGCGCCCGAATGTTTTTTCTCTCGGAGCTCCTGAAACGGGGCGCAGTGCCGAAAATGAGACGTTTGTGCCCGAACTGACGGCGGACCAGATCCGCGCGTCCGTGAAGGAAACAAAGGTGTCTGCAGGGCAAAAGGTGGAGCTTACGGAAGCGAACATTATTGTATCGGGCGGCCGCGGGATGAAAGGGCCGGAAAATTTCCCGTTGATTGAACAACTGGCCGACGCTCTGGGCGGAGCCGTGGGTGCTTCGCGATCCGCCGTGGATGCGGGCTGGATTGACCATCAGCATCAGGTCGGACAAACGGGCAAAACGGTCTCTCCTACAATGTATATTGCTTGCGGCATCAGCGGGGCGATTCAGCACCTGGCCGGCATGTCGTCTTCGAAGTACATCGTGGCCATTAATAAGGATCCGGAAGCTCCCATTTTCAATGTGGCCGATTACGGCATCGTAGGAGACCTTTTTGAGGTTATTCCTGCGCTGACCCAGGCGGTCAAAAACCTCAAGTCCTCGTAAGGCAGGTTCAAAGGCTCAGGGGAAGCGGTGCAATGCCTCGAGGCATTGCACCCCGCCCCAGGAGCCGGTAACCTTTAAAAGGTCTGTGATGACCTAAATGGCTACCTCTACAAAACCTGGGAGACTGTTGAATCCGCCCCGACGGCGATGGTTCGCAAACCTGCTTGAGAATCTGCGAAGCAAGCTGACGTGGCTGGACTTGTGTGTCGGCCTCAGTGCAACAATTCTCATTTCCTTCATTCTTACAGGATTTCGATACCCGGACATACCGGCCTACACTGCGGGGCAAATTGCCGAAAGGGACGTCCGTGCCCCGCACGATGTTACGTATGAAGATGCCGCGGCCACCAGGATAAAGCGCGAGGAGGCTGAAGCCACCGTTCCGGCGCTCTATCAGATAGACTCCGATCTGATTTCCGAGCGGGAGAGAGTCCTTGCGGATGCTTTTTCCCGTTCCCGCGACATCCTGGCAAAGCATGTCTCCGCATCGAACGGAAAACGGACTCGAGCCGCGGAACAGAATGCTCTGAAGGAGATCGAATCGCAATACGCCGGGGTCCTGCCCCCGGACGCAATTCCCGTCCTGTTGCGGCACGGGTTCAGTCCGGTGCTCGAAAACAGGATTATAAAAATCCTCGATACTGTTTTGAGAGACGGCATTATTGCCGATCGCGAACAGTTTCTTCGGCATCAAAGGGCCGGCATTGTCCTGCGCAGCAGCGCCCACGCAACCGAACGCGCTTTATCCGACGGCTATCTGGCTCGGGATATGGCATCGGCAAAAGAATACGTGCGTCAATCGCGCCACAATTTCTCCACGCTGTCCCTTCAGGACCAGGAAGCGGTGGTGAGGCTTTTGGAGAATTCGCTGTTCCCGACTCTGCTGTATAACCGCGAAGAAACGGACGCCCGCCGCGCGGCCGCGGCAGCCCGCGTCTCGCCGGTACGATTGGAAATCAAGCAGGGGCAAGTGATATTGCGCAGCGGCGAGCAGGTGACGCCCGCCATCATGATACAGCTCGACGCTCTGCGGAGCCTGCGGCGGCCGCGGTCGCTGATCGGGCAATTCAGCGGATATTTCCTGATATCCGCGATTCTCATCTATTCCATCTGGCGCTATCTGGTGTTCTATCAGGCCCGCCACCGCAAAATACGGAACCACATGACGCTCATGCTTGTGATTATGGCCTGTGCGTTGGTGACAATCCGGCTGGCAACGGCGCTTGCGGATATTCTCGGGGAGCGATTCCCTCGATTCCATAATCCGGAGATACTTTATTACGGCATACCTTTTGCCTTCGGCGCGCTGTTGACGACGCTGCTGGTGGATGTGCATCTGGGAATTGTTGCTTCGATTCTTTTGGCCGTACTGACCGGGCTGTTTTATGGGGATATCGATGTGGCCGCCTATCTGATGGTCGGGAGCCTTGGAGCGATTTACAGCATGCGCCAATATAGAGACAGGGCCGCCATCCTAAAAGCGGGCTTTACTATTGGTGTTGTGAACATGCTCACGCTGGGCGCTTTGAATGTGCTGCGCCAGGCGCCCGTCCGTGTTTCGGACGCCATCGATCAGCTGATTTTAGCCTTGGTGAGCGGTATTTTGTCCTCGGCGCTGGCCTCCATGCTGTTGCCCGGCCTGGAGGCCGTCTTCAAGATCGTGACGGATATCCGTCTGCTGGAGCTTTCCAACCTCAATG
>CAZLHW010000138.1:6179-8954 GCA_964559085.1 uncultured Acidobacteriota bacterium
TCAATGCTCCTCTGCTGCGAACTCTATCGATGGAAGCGCCCGGCACCTATCACCACTGCCTGATGGTAGCCACGCTGGCTGAAGATGCAGCAGAGGCCGTTGGAGCCAACCCGCTGTTGGTTCGCGTGGCGGCTTACTATCATGATATCGGAAAGGTGAAGAGACCTGAATTTTTCGTGGAGAATCAGTCCGGCGATCCTAATAAACATGAAGAACTGTCCCCCCAGACGAGTTGCCGCATCCTTGCGGGCCATGTGCATGAAGGACTGCAGCTCGCCAGGGAGGCAGGCCTGCCTCAGCTGATCAGCGATATGATCCCGCAGCATCATGGAACGCGTATCATGACCTATTTTTATCAGAAAGCAAAAGACAGCGCTTCCTTGAAGGATGCGGAATTGAGCGATGCCGATTTCCGCTATCCGGGCCCGAAACCGCAAAGCAGGGAAGCGGCCATCATCATGATGGCGGATACGGTTGAAGCCGCATCGCGGACGCTGGCGGAACCGACGAAGCAGCAGATCCGGAAAATGATTGACCGGCTGATTGATGCCATTATCGAGGATGACCAGTTTGTCGAATGCGATATCACACTGAAGGACGTCCAGTTGGTGAAAGACAGCTTTTTTAAAATTTTAACAGGCACGTTCCATCATCGAATTGACTACCCGGGATATGACTTTAAGGAAACAAGCAGAGAAGCCGAGCGGCCCGCTATTCAGAATCCAAGTGCACAATAAGCAGCGGCGCGTCGGCCTCCGCAAGGATGCCGTTGCTGCCTTCTGCGAAGCAGCGCTCCGCCTCATGAACCAGGCGGGGCTGGAGCTTTCGATAGCTTTTATCGGCACCGGGGAGATGCGGGCAATCAACGCCAGGTATCTGGGGCATGATTATGCTACCGATGTGCTCAGTTTCCGTTACGAGGATATCCGGGCGGAGGGGCGCGGCTTTCTCGGCGAAATCCTGATTGCGCCGCAAGTGGCCGCCATTCAGGCGGCGCGTTTCGGGACGCACCCGGAAAAAGAGCTTCGAAAGCTGCTTGTTCATGGAATTCTGCATCTCCTGGGCTACAATCATGAGACGGACGGGGGCCGGATGCTTCGGTTGCAGTACCGGCTGCTGCGCAGAAGGGCCTTGATGCATTCGCCTGCTTTGCTGGATGTAAAAGGGATGCCATGATCGGCCTCAACATCGAACTGGGAATCATTCTCCTTTCTCTGCTGTTCCTTCTGTTTCTCTCTCTGGTTGAAAGCGCCATCGCGCAGGCAAGCCCTCTTGTTCTCCGCATGATGACCGAGCGGTCGGATAAGCCCGAGTGCCCTTTGCTTCCGATTGTGCTGGAAGATAAGACAAAAATTTTAGTGCCGCTGCATTTCGGAAGCCAGATTTGCATCATCACGGCCGCGATCCTCGTCACGCACCTGAGCCTGCGGACATGGTCCACGCGCGGGTTGATTCATTCATTCGTCGTCCTTATTCTGCTGTCGGCCGTGGTTCACCAGCTGCTGCCGAGGCTTCTGACGCTCAATGAGCCGGAAAAAAAACTCGCAATATTGCTGCGGCTGTTCAACCCGCTCTTTGCGATTCTGAGTTCGGCTTCCATGCCTTTGTCCAAAGTATTGGGCCTGTTCGAGAGGTTGCACGAGGAGATCGAGGTGCCCGGCAAGGCCGAAAATGAAGAAGCCAGCGGAGAAGAAATCCAGGCTTATCTGGAAATAGGCGAAAATGAAGGGATTTTGCAGGAGGAGGATACCAAGCTCATTCAATCGGTCGTCGAATTCGGGAATACGCTGGTTCGGGAAGTCATGACGCCCCGTACAAAAATTGTGGCGTGTGAGGAAACGGCCACCATCTCCGAATTGCGGGAATTGATGGTTCGGCATCGGCATTCCCGTATTCCGATCTATCGCGGAGATATAGATCACATCATCGGAATTGCATACATACGGCAGCTGATGGCCGAGTATGCCAAGGGACGCGAAAATGAGTCCATATCGGGCTTGGTGAACCCGGCTTTGTTTGTTCCCGAAACAAAGCCTGTTTCCAAGCTTCTCAAGGAACTGCAGGAACGAGGAGATCATGCGGCGATTGTCATCGACGAATTCGGGGGGGTTGCCGGCATGGTGACGATTGAGGACCTCGTAGAAGAGATTGTCGGGGAAATTCGGGATGAAGATGAGGCCAAGGACAGCAAGATCATCGAGGAGGGGGCTGGAAGCTTCGTAATGCGCGGCAGCATTGAAATTTCCCGTCTTGAAGACATTGTCGGCCGCAAATTTGAATCTTTGAACTGCGCAACGGTTGCCGGATTGGTCATGGCTTTTTTGGGGCGCGTTCCGGCGCGCGGAGAATCTTTCGATCTGAACGGCCTCAAGGTGCAGATTCTGGATGCCGACCGAAAGCGGGTCCATTGGATCCGCGTTCAGCTGCCGGACGATGCAGGAGAGCAAGGAACCCCCGCGGGCGGCAAGTAAACTTTCGGAGTTTTTATGTTTGATTCCGCAGATCGCAAATTCATGCGAAGCGCCCTTGCACTGGCTGAAAAGAATCTTGGATTGGCCAGCCCGAATCCCAGCGTCGGCTGTGTCCTGGTTCGGGACGGCCGGATTGTGGGGCGCGGCTGGCATGAATATGAGCTTTTGGATCATGCGGAGGTCAAAGCGCTAAAGGAAGCCGGAGAACTCGCGAAAAACGCCACCGCATATGTAACGCTCGAACCCTGCAGCCACCAGGGGCGGACCCCTCCCTGCGCAGACCGGTTGATCGAGACCGGAATCC
>CAZLHW010000139.1:0-8949 GCA_964559085.1 uncultured Acidobacteriota bacterium
ATAGTTGCGCGCCTCTTCGATCGGTATGCCGCCGGAGGTCAGGTATTGAATGAAGGAGTTGTCCAAAGCCATGGCCGGCATGCCCAGGCCTGTCCGGACAACTTCCATGGCTTTCAAGAGCAGGTCTTCCGGCGTTTTGTCATGAACTCTCAATGTAATGGTGTGATGCGCCGTTCGGAATCGTCGGGCCGCCTCCAGAACCAGATAGGTCAATTCATTGCTGGCATCTTTGCCGTCAGCTGTAACACCCCCGATGGTCATATTCCGCCATTTTGCAAAGCCCGCATGCTGCGACCGCTTGGCGCCCGAAAGCTTGATATTCTCAGGCCGCATGCATTTGATTCGCAATTCGCAAAGCAGTGTTAAAACCTCCTCATTGTCAATCCGACCTTCCTCGACATCTTTTTTATAAAATGGATACATATATTGATCGAATCGTCCAAGGTTATAGGTCGAAGTGGGGGCCGACAGAAGTTGATTGAACCAGAGCGACTGCATGGCCTGGAAAAAGGTGGTGCGGCGGGAGCCCGGAGCCCAACGACACGCCTCGGCTATCCGCATCAGCGCCTTTTTCCGCCGGACACTCTCCACATTTTCCGCGAGTGTTTCGGCTGCTTCCGCATACCTGTTGGCCAGCCGGATAACGGCCTTCAGCACGATGAGAGCCGCCTCCAGAAACAGCTTTTTCTCCACAGCGTCCAGACTGAAAAATCTGAGGCTCCGAAGCTCTTCTTCCGCCTCCAGAATTAGGGGATTCAGCCCGTTCAACCATCTTGAGAAGTCTGCATAACAATCGGTAAAGGCGAAGGACAAACAGAGTCCGCTGCCGGCATAGGCTCCTCTGAATTCATCCCTTCTTTTCATCGGGGGCAGCGTAATGCCGAGCTGCAGGTACCTGAATATTCTTTCGTCGTACAGCTTCGATTGCAGAAACTCCGCAGACCGGGGTTCCCAATATTTTGCAAGTTCCCGGAAAAGAGGCCAATCCATTTCGTCGATGGAAATAATCCCCTCTTCTGCCGCGGCTTTGATCTCCTCTTCCCTCCACACTCCCAGGAACGGATCCATCTCGGCTCCCCACGGTTTGCTGGCGCCTTCCCCGACAAAAAGCTCCTCGCTGTCAATCAACGCCGGCATATTTTCGAGCATGTGGGCGAAAGCTTTTGCATACCTGATTATGGGCGGCTCCCCCTCCGTCTTTTGATAGGATTCGGTAATAAGGCGCGCCTTCTCAATGCATAGAGGGAACCCTCTCCTGAGCATTTTGTTTTTCGGTACTTCCATTACAGCCTCCTGTTCAGGAATCAACCGCCCATAATTGAAGCGAGTCCAAAGGATTCAAAAATACCGCGGCATTCCTCGATCTGCCGTTCATCAGGGACCTTGATCGCCGCCATGTCCTCGCCCCTGTCCAGCCTTTCCCATTTGGCC
This sequence comes from uncultured Acidobacteriota bacterium, assembly GCA_964559085.1. Classification (GTDB taxonomy): domain Bacteria; phylum Acidobacteriota; class UBA6911; order UBA6911; family UBA6911; genus UBA6911. The sequence goes on from CAZLHW010000139.1 coordinate 1,432, forward strand.
TCTCCGAGGCGGTGGTAGGGGAGCAAATGGACAGGGACGGCATTCGAAAGCTTTTCGGAGATGAATCGGGCGGTGGCTTCGAGGTTTTCGCGCGAATCATTAAAACCGGGAACGAGTGTTACCCGCGCTCGCATTGGGATCGCCATTTCATGATGAATTCTTTCCGCATTCTGCAGGATCCGTTCGTTGGACACCCCCGTATATTTCGCATGCATTTCCGGATTCATATGCTTGAAATCGAAAAGCACGAGGTTTACATACCGCAGGACTTCTTTGGCCGTTGCCCAGTTTGCATAGCCGCAGGTGTCCAGTGCCGTGTGGAATCCGGCATCCCGGCATTTTTTCAGGATGCCGGCGGCGAATTCCGGTTGCGCCAGAGGTTCTCCGCCGCTCAATGTGACGCCACCGCCCGATTCCTGATAGAACAGCGAATCGGCGGCAACCTCCCTGAAAACTTCGTCAACCGTTGCGCTGCGTCCGATTATGGCCCTGGCTTCGTTCGGACACGCCTCCACGCACAATCCGGCGCCGTTGCAAAGCCCGCGATTTGTTTGGGATTTTGTCCCATGCACGCGGATTGCACCGTTCGGGCAGACCGCGACGCACCGCCCGCAGGCGGTGCATTTTTCCGCTGTAAAAAGGAGTTCCGGATAAAAAGTGTGGGACTCCGGGTTCTGGCACCAGACGCAGCGCAACGGACATCCTTTTAGAAAGACCGTAGTGCGAATACCGGGGCCGTCATGGATGCAATATCCCTGGATGTTGAAGATGATTCCGTGGTCTGCATTTCCCATTACTTCACACTCTATGGATTGCCGCGCGAACTATTTTACGAAAGCTTCGCCTTCCGGAGTCCGTCTCCAGGCAAAATACTGATCCAGAACCTTGAGCGCATCAGCGCTGGGAACCGGCCCGGTATGCGGCGTCCGGGAAAAGTACATCAACACCGGATTGGCGTCGCTGAAAGCCGGCCAGTGGGGAAGGCCCGGGCCATTGGGGTCGCCATATTTGGCAAAGTTCGTCCAATAAGCAGCCATAGCTTCGGAAATCGCTTCGTCCGATTGCGAAGGAGTCTGATTCGGATTCAGATGCCGGAAAACATAGGCGACTTCCTGCCCGTGCGGCGATCCCCGCCCGGCTTGCTCTGAATCGGGCGGATACTCCGGGTGCTGATCAAAATAATAATAAAAGACCCTGGACTTGCCGGTCCTGGATTGCAACCGCGCCCAGATCCAGGTATGCCAGCCGAATGCCGCATCGCGCATCAGGTCGCGGGCGGACTTGGCCGGCTTGCCGCTGCCGGGAGGGTAGGCGGCAATCAGTCTGTCGGCAAAAGGTCCAAAGCGCGATTTCACGCCGGCAATATATTCATCCGGAGTTTTTGGAGGAGAAAAGCTCAGGCCTTCGTCAGAGTTATAACCGATCAGCACCGGAACGTCATTGTACCGCTTCGATTCATAGAGCTTATATTGGTCGTCCGGAATCACCCACCCGTCGATTATGGGCCAGTAATTCAGGCCGGGGGGATGGCCGCCGCCGCCGGCAGCCTGAGCGCGACCGCCGCCGGAAACTTTGTCCGGAGGAAGCCTCCGCGCCTCCGCGATAGATGCGACTCCCGCTTCTCTAAGGGCGGCTTCTCCCGATCGCTCCGCATCGGCCAGCCGCTTCATGTTCTCCCCGGGCATGGGTACAGGCCTCGGCGGACCGAACGAACCGCCGCTCTGTGAGATCGCGCCATGAAACAGTCCCTTGGCCAACGGCGACGCGCATAACATGCTGACGGCGATTCCTCCGGCCGATTCGCCGAATAGGGTGACTCTGTGCGGATCCCCCCCGAAGGCTGCAATATTCTTCCGAATCCATCTCAGCCCTGCAATCATATCCAGGATGCCGTAGTTGCCGGATACGCGGTTCTTGCTCTCGGCGCTCAGCTCCGGATGCGCGAAGAATCCCATTTGCCCCACACGGTAGGCGATGCTCACCAGCATTACCCCTTTTTTGGCGAGAGCCTCTCCGCTGTACGTTGGTTCGGACGTAGAGCCCATGGCAAATCCGCCGCCGTAAATCCACACAAAAACGGGGACGCGATCGCGCGCAGATTTCGCCGGACTCCAGATGTTTAAGTACAGACAGTCCTCGCTCTGCGCCGGACCGCGGCCGCCGGGCCCCATCGTTATGCCCTGAATGCACGCCGGTGCAAACGTCACCGTTTCTTTTACCCCCTCCCATTTCTGGACCGGCTGAGGCGGGCGCCAACGCAGATCGCCGACAGGCGGCGCTGCAAACGGGATGCCCCTGTAAACCGTCAGACCCTCTTCGACTCTTCCTTGCACCCATCCGCCTTCAACTTTGACCGGCTCCGGCGTCCGCGCGAGACAATGCCCGGCAGCCATTATCGCGAATACTGCAATCAAAAGAGACCTCTTCATTCAATGAGCCCCCCTCCTACTCAGCTTGCTTCGTTCTGAACAAGTCGGCCGCACATGCCAATAAAACCGTTGCTGCCGAACAGTCCTTCCGGCGGCGCAATCTATTCAGGTTGCGGTTCTGACAATAAGCTTACCATTATCTGTCATATTTCTGTGACATATTCTTGACAATTTGCAGGCAGGTTGGATAGTTTGGCAGGCGGCTGTTGCGGTTTGCATTCAGGCTCCACCAAACGATAGAGGTAAAAGACATGCCAATCCCGAAATTCAATCCGGCAGAACTGAAGATAGTCGCCGAGGCGCCGGATTTCTTTGGAGGCCCCGGAATTCCTATTTACGACTTCCCTGTCACAGGGAAGGAAGCGGTCCGGGCTCTGTATGAAAGAAAACCGATATGGCAGGTTATGCTGGGCATCGGGGTCGAAATCAAAAACTTCACTCCAGCGATTAATCCGGACAATGTGGCCCGCGCGTTTGTTTTCGACGGCACTGTTGATCCCGGAGTCGGCAATCGGACCGGAGGCAGGGATCTTTTCGGCATCGAATGGGAATACATTCCAACGGCGGGCGGATCCATGGTCCGGCCGGGCAAACCGTTTATCGAGGATGCCAATGAGATCGAGACAAAGGTGCGGTGGCCGGATATCGACAGCTGGGACTGGGACGGCGCCGCAAAGGCAAACGAGGAGTATCTCAGCGGCTCCGTATCCTACGCCACCATGTTCCTGAACGGGTTTTTTGAGAGGCTGATTTCATTCATGGATTTTGAAGGCGCCATTCTGGCGATCGTGGATGAGGAGCAGAAAGACTCGGTGAAACGCTTCTTCGACAGGCTTTCGGATCTTTACATTCGCATGATAGACAAATATATGGCCTATTTCCCGCAAGTCGATATCTACACGATTCATGACGACTGGGGTGCTCAGAAAGACACGTTTTTTTCGCCCGACGTTGTCTCGGAGATGATTGTCCCTTCCATGAGAAAGGTCACGGATTTTATTCATTCAAAGGGACGATATGCCGACCTCCATTGCTGCGGCAACAATATCAAGCAGGTGCCGAATATAATTGCGGCGGGCTTCGACTCCTGGATGCCGCAGGCCATGAATGATATTGAAAAGATTTATAACCTCTACGGCGATCGTCTTCTCATCGCGACGATGCCTGAAATATACGATGCAAAGAATGCCTCCGAAGAGGAACAGAGGGCCTTTGCACGAGCGTATGCCGACAAATATTGCCGACCGGACAAGCCGTCCGCATTGAGCATGTATGCAATGGCCCTTGGAATCCTGACCCCTGCCTTCCGGGAAGAGCTTTACAAGCAATCGCGAATCCGCTATGGCGGTTGAAAGCCCGGCAGGCAGAGACCGGGCGGAGGGAAAGAGCTATGAAACGGCACGCGATATGGGCGGCGATTATTGTCATTCTGGCAGGTCCGGCGACGGCGGCGCAATCCACGCCGCAGACGCATTCTATGATCGTGAAAGAGCCCGTATTCCGGACGCAAGGACCGTACAAGGTACAGGAAATGATGGAACCGTCTCTTGCCCGGCATACCGTGTACCGGCCGGTCAATCTCAATGCCCTAAAAGAGAAACTTCCGATTGTTGCATTCGGCAATGGCGGGTGCTCGATGATCGGCAATGCTTTTGAAACCTATCTGACGGAAATTGCGTCGTACGGTTTCCTCGTAATTGCCAGCGGGCCGATTCAGCCGGATTTCCCGCCGGAAGGACGTCCAAGCGCAAACGGAAAAACGCTTGGACAACCGCCCGATGCCATCGTCGGCAAGCTGAGCACGGCCCGCTCCAAGACCGACTATCTGTTTGAAGCCATCGACTGGGCCGTAGCCCGGAACAATGATCCTGAAAGCCCGTATTACGGCAAGATTGCCGCAGACCAAATTGCCGTATCCGGCCAGTCCTGCGGCGGCTTGGAAGCGCTCGAAGCCGCGGCCGATCCCCGGATTAAGACGGCTGTAATTTTCAACAGCGGCATTATGCGCGGAACGCCGCGGGAATTCACAATGAAGGGGCCGAATGGCGAGTCAATCCCTGTTGTAGTACCCGGCAATGAAGAGACGCTGCAGAAGCTGCACACGCCGGTGCTCTACCTGATCGGAGGCGAAAAAGACATTGCCTATGCAAACTCCGAGAAAGACTATCAGCAGATCGAAGGCATTCCACTGTTCAACGCAAACCTGGATAATGTCGGCCACAACGGATCGCTGGGCAAACCCTTTGGCGGGAAAATGGCGCAGGCGGCGCGGCTGTGGCTGCAATGGCAGCTCAAAGGCGACCGGGAGGCCGCGGCCGCTTTCGTGGGTCCGGATTGCCTGCTTTGCAAGGATCCCGACTGGGTTGTGAAAAAGAAGAATATCAAATAGAAAACCGGATGCCTGGGTGCAAGACGCTGTCCCAGTGCGACAGGGCGCCGTTGCTCAAGATCTGACCGCTTCCGCCTCCGCGCAACGACGCATCCTCCGGCCTCGACATGGAATATCCGAAAGGAAGCGCAAGGAAATCGGATAGGCATTGCCGGATGCAAGCCGCACACAATTGCTCCTCCGGCAACTATGGATTTGCCGCAGCGGCGATTGCAACTTCCGCAATACGGTTGTGGTGCGCTGCGGCATGGGCGGCGGACCCGGCGGGCACGGAGAGCGGGCGGCTTCAGGGAACTTTCGAAATTGGATTTTTACACCGGAATTTTTAGAAGGATTACGGCGATGAAGAATCATGCTGCAGCGGGACTGCTTGTTTTCATCCTGTCCGCAGTGCTGAGCGGACAACTTCCGGCCGAGAAGGCGGCGCCTGCCGGCCATTGGGTGAGCGCCTGGACGACGGCCCTTTACGCTCCAAATCCAATGCCGGGAGCCGCTGCTGAGCCGGACATCACCGACAAAACCATTCGCATGGTTGTCCGCCCAAGCATCGGCGGGCAGCGGCTGCGCGTCCGATTTTCGAATGAGTTCGGCACGGCTCCTTTGACGATTGCATCCGCGCGGATTGCACTGACGGAGCAAGGGTCCGGAATCCAGACGGCCACGCAGCGCGTGCTGAAGTTTGGCGGAAGCCCCAAGATCACGATTCCCGCCGGCGCCCCTGCTTTCAGCGACCCGGTGGATCTTGCCGTGAAGCCTTTTGCCGAGCTTTCGGTCAGCATCTATTTGCCCGGACCTGTGCCGACATTAAGCATGCATGGACAGGCACTCCACGATGCCTATATTTCCGGGCCCGGCGACCGGACTTCCAGGCACGAATTGCCGGATGCGGAAATAAAACAGGCCTGGTATTTTCTTTCCGGAATAGACATCTGGTCGCCTCCGGAGGTTGCCGCACTGGTCGCGTTCGGCGATTCCATCACGCAGGGCTATGGCGCGAAGAGCGCAACCTATATCGATTACCCGACGCAGCTCGCGCAGCGATTGGCGGCGCGCGGCATCTCGACGTTGGCCGTCGTGAATCAGGGAATCAGCGGGAACCGCATCCTGCACGACGTTGCGGGCGCCAATGCGCTCGCCCGCTTCGACCGCGATGTTCTGTCGCTCCCGGGTGTCACGCACCTGATAGTGCTGGAGGGGATCAACGATATTACCTTTCCGCATATTAAAATGCCGGCAGGACAAGGCGGCGGAACTTCCAAAGACGGACCTTTCAAGTCGCAGTTCGTTTCTGCGGATGAATTGATTGCGGGACTGCAGCAGATCATCGCCCGCGCCCGCGCGCACGGGATCAAGGTATATGGCGCGACCCTGATGCCGTGCGAAGGCGTCAACACTTATACAGAGGAGGGAGAATCTATACGGCAGTCGGTGAACCGATGGATCCGCACATCCCAGGCGTTTGATGCGGTCCTCGACTTCGATCAACTAATGCGCGATCCGAATCATCCGGCAAAGATGCGCGCGGAATACGATTCCGGAGACCATGTCCATCCGAGCGCGGCCGGCTACAAGGCAATGGCCGACTATGTGCCTTTGGACCTATTGAAAGGGAGAAAGAAGGAATAAGGAGATGCGTATGAAAGCGTATCGGAATCTCTTTTTTGTGAATCTGCTTCTTGTCTATTTATGTCTGTTTCCCGGCTATGCGCAGGATCCCGCGAAGACAGGGGAAGGCACCGGCCGGCAGCGGCGCATCGGAATGGATCCGGTCGATGACCGGGTGCAGCTGCGCGACTATCACTTCGCCGACACCGACGAGACTCTTCCCTACGCCGTTTTTGTTTCCTCAAAGGTTGTAAAAGAGAAAAAAGCGCCGCTTGTGTTGGCCCTGCACGGTTTCAGCGGCAATCACGGCACTTTCATGCGCACGCAGTGCGTGGATGAAGCGGAAAAGAACGGATTCATTCTTGTGGGTGCGATGGGCTACAGCCCCAGCGGTTCTTTCGGCATGCCGATGGGTGCGATGAAACGCAAAATGCCGACCGGCCCCGGAATGCCCGGGATGAACAACCCCGGGGGGAAAAAGGAAACGGATCCTGAAAAAATCGTCGAACTCAGCGAGAAGGATGCTATGAACGTTCTGGGGATCGCCCGCAGGGAATTCAACGTTGACGACAAACGCATTTATCTGATGGGGCATTCTCTGGGCGGAGGCGGGGCCTTGCACCTGGGGCAGAAATATTCCTCGATCTGGGCAGGCGTTGCCGCTTTGGCTCCGGGCGCTTTCGGGATTCAATGGGCAGCGGATTCAAAATTCAAGGAAGTCCCGCTCTTTATTGTAGTCGGGGAGGGCGACACCATGATCGCCGGCGTCCGGAACCTTGCGGCGCAGCTTCGAAGCCTGAATATCCCGCATGAATACAAAGAGCTGCCCGGGATGGACCACGGGAGCATTATCGGCGGGAGCATGCCGGAGGGATTCCGGTTCTTCAATAAACACTCAAAATAAAGAAGGGGCCGTCGCCGTCGGCAATTGCTCGGAATAGAGAGTGAAACCGGAGGAGTTTATGACAAATTGGCACAATTATTATCTCGCGCAGGGCAATCCCCCCGATTGGCCCTACCCGGTGGATTACGACGAAGAACACGAGATCCACACCGATGTTCACGCCAACCACAAGGCCTACTACTTCCCCCAGG
>CAZLHW010000140.1:0-8924 GCA_964559085.1 uncultured Acidobacteriota bacterium
CTGAAGGATGCGCAGCATCCGAAGGCCTGGGTTCCCGCGCGCATCACGCACAAGCCCTGTAAGGGCGGCGCAGGCTGCTTCCCCTCATACAGAAATTTGCTTTGCCGAAACCGGATCGGAGCTTATGATCGGATCAGCATACATCCCGTTGGGAGGAGGTATTCATGAAACAAAGACCGCTCTTGCCGAGTTGCCTGATAGCGGCGGCCGTCCTTATTCTTTGCGGTATCGCACCCATGCAAGCCCGGCGCACGGACGCCGCCCCCAAACAGCCGTTGATCACTATCATGAATCCGGCCGTCACGGAAAAATTTGCAACGCGGGTACCGCTGGCGCCTCGCCTGGACACGCTGGAAGGCAAGACCCTCTACCTTGTGGACATGAACTATGAAGGAATCGGCGGCACTCCCGTGATGCAGGAGATGCAGCAATGGTTTGCCAAAAACATGCCCGGCGTAAAAGCCGTCTACAAGCTCAAGAGGGGCAATTATGTTGAGGACGATCCGGGATTGTGGAAGGAAATTGCGGCGAACAAGGGGCATGCCGTCATCATCGGCGTTGCCGGCTGATGGGGGTGCCTTGCGGCCGTGAGCCGCTTCTCCGGCGCTTTGGAACAGCAATACGGCATTCCGACCGTCTCGCTCGCGAACGAAAACATCGTCGCCTTCGGAATCGGAGACCACTTCAAATACAGTACCGGGATGCCGCTGCGCTTTGTCGGAACCCCTTATCCTTTCACAGGCATTCCAAAAGAAAAGCTGATGGCTTATCTCGAAGGCAAGGACAGCATCAGCGGCAAGCCGCTGATGCAGGCAATCGCCGATTGCCTGACAAAACCTCTGACTGCGGAGGAAAAGAGATCGGGCACGCCGCCTGAAGCGGCAGACGAGCCCCGCTTCCTCCCCCCGGATACTGAAGACAACTTGCAGCGTCTGATCAAGGACAGGCACTGGACCGACTATAATCCCGTCATTCTGCCTACCGCGGAGCGCGTGGCTGCGATGCTGAAAGGCACCAGCCGAAAGCCGCAGGAGCTTATAAAGAAGGAATCGGGAACCTTCGGCACCACGCGCCCTTTCACCGTGGAAAAGGTCGCCATCATCGCCGTCATGGCAGGCGCCAAACCGGAATATCTGCCCGTAATCCTGGCTCTCTCCAGCCAGATCCCGTATATGGATTCCACTACTTCCAACGCAACGATTGTGCTGGTGAACGGCCCCATCCGCAAGAAAATCGGAATGAACTCGGGCATCGGCGCATTGGGCCCGAATGCCGAGGCAAATTCCGTCATCGGACGCTCCATGGTTCTGATGCATAAAATACTGCAGGGATATCGCGAAGGCGTGAGCGGTTTCTCCTCGCTCAGCAACCCGCTGGCGTACAGTTATATGCCGATTGCGGAAAACGAAGAGGCGCTTCCCGAAGGATGGAAGCCGATTCATGTGCAGAACGGACATAAGCCGGAAGACAGCGTGGTCACCTTGTTTACGGGCTGGAACTTCGTCAACTGCTCCGGCTCCGTCGTTGAGCATTATGCGCCGCAGCTGCTCATGCGCGATTTTACGCGCGTTCTGGCGGCGATGGGATCCGCCACGCTTATCATGGACCCATCCGTCGCGAAACTGCTCAAAGAGGCCCAGGGATTCCAGACAAAAGAAGCCTTTTCCGAATGGCTTTCCAAAAACGCGGAAGTGCCCGCGCAAACTTATTGGGCCAATTCCATTGTTTCCGGCATGATGGGTCCCCTGGGCAGGCAGGGGCTTGAACCTTATGCCACCTGGCAAAAGGTTCCGGGAGATACGCTGATCAAGCATCTGCCCAACCCGCGGAATATTCGAACGATCGTCGTGGGAGGCGAAACGGCCAGCGTCTGGTTCATAACCGATTTCATGGCCGGACGCGGCGTCCTGATCGACGCCTGGAAATAATGCGGGCGGGAATTTTGCCCTTTATCGCGCGACGGCCGCATCGACGATTCTCAGGGGAAAAATGGGCCGATGCGAAGAACCCGCTTTCCCAGGCCGCAAGTATATCTATTGGCTAACCGGCCTTCTTCGGTCCGGCGGGCACTTGTGCCGGTTTCCACGCCGAACACGAGTCCGCCTTTGTCCGGCACTCGGTATGGATCCCTCCGGCATCGGCAATATGATATAGGATATTGCATGGACGGATCTGCATAGCGCCACTCCGCCGCGGTGTTTCAATTTCGCTTAGTCGCCCCGGTTCAACACTTCCCGAACCTTTGCGAGCATGCTTTGGGTTGAGAACGGTTTCTGGATGAAATTGATATATCTGTCCATCAAGCCCTGGTGGGCGATGACGTCCGCCGTGTAGCCGGACATGAACAGGCATTTCAGACGCGGGTAGAGCGACAATACAGCACTGGCGAGTTCCCGTCCGTTCATTTCCGGCATAATCACGTCGGTGATCAGCAGATCGATATCACCCGGATATTCCCGCGCCAACCGGATCCCCTCGCCCGGCGTTTGCGCGTGGAGCACGCGATAGCCTTTTTGCTGAAGCATGCGGGTCATCAGTTTGAGAATGGCCGGTTCGTCTTCGACCAGCAATATCGTTTCCTGACCCCCTGCGTCGGCGCGTTCCGATTCGTTCCGCACGGTTTTTTCCGCCTCGCCCAAATGCCGCGGAAAGTAAAGGGTGAAGGTGGTCCCGATGCCTGGATCGCTGTCCACTCGAATGAATCCATTGTTTTGCTTCACCACGCCGTAAACCATCGCCAAGCCCAACCCCGTGCCTTCGCCGACGCCCTTGGTCGTAAAGAAGGGCTCGAAAATGTGCTCCAAAGTTGCGGCGTCCATGCCGCATCCGTTGTCGCTTACGGAAAGCCAGACGTATTCCCCGGACTGAAAACCGGGATGGGTCGAGCAATAGAGGTCGTCAAACGCGGCGATTCCGGTTTCGATAATGATTTCGCCGACGCCGGCAATAGCATCCCGCGCGTTGACGCATAGATTCGCCAACACCTGATCTATCTGCGAGGGATCCACATAGATTGGCCACAGGTCATTGCCGGGTTTCATACTAAGCCGGATGTTTTCGCCGATAAGACGGCGCAGCATCTTGAGCATGCCGAAAACGGTATCATTCAGATCCATCACCTGGGGTTTAACCGTCTGCTTGCGGGCGAAAGCGAGCAGTTTCCGGGTGAGATTAGCGGAGCGCTCGGCGGCTTTTCGTATCTCTTCCAGGCTTTCCCGGACAGCCTGGGGCGTTCCCGGGCTGCATGATGCCATTTCCGTGTGCCCGATAATCACCCCCAGCATGTTGGTGAAGTCGTGCGCCACGCCGCCGGCCAGGCGCCCGACCGACTCCATTTTCTGCGCTTGTTGAAGTTGCGACTCCAGTCGGGCCTTTTCCTCCTCGGCTCTTTTTTGTTCGGTTATATCCGTAAAGATGCAGGCAAACTGTCCGGGCGTAGGTCGGAACGCAGTCACTTCAAACCATTTTCCGAGCGCCTCGGTGAAGCTCTCAAAGTGGATCGGTTGTCCGGTAAGCGCCACTCTGCCATACCGTTGAATCCAGGATGGTTCCGTGGCGGGCAACACTTCGAGAACCGTGCGGCCCACGACCGCTTCCGCGCGCAATCCCGTCATGCGTTCAAAGGCCGGATTGACCGCGAGAAAACGGTAATCCGTCGGATTGCCCTGTGCATCGCAGATAATCTCGTGCTGAGCGAATCCGTTCATCATCTCCCGGAATAACATGCCGTAATTTTCCTCGCTGCGCAGGAGCGCCTCTTCCGCCAGTTTGCGCCGGGTGATGTCATTGCCGACACAGAGTATTTCGACAACCTTTCCGGATTCATCCAGCAAAGGTTTGTTCGCCCAGGCCACATAGACCCTTGAGCCGTCACGCCGCCTGTTCTCGTTCTCGTTGGACTCATACCGTTCCGGGTGGAGGCCGATATCCGCGATCATGGCGCGCAGGTCTCTTCCGGCGGAATCCATTTCCGGCACGATGGTTCCCACAACATTCTTTCCCAGGACCTCTTCCTTGGAATAGCCGAAAAAGCGTTCGGCGAATTCGTTAAAAAATCGGATGTTTCCTTCGACGTCCATTCGGAGAATGATGCTGTTGGCGTTTTCGACCAATTCACGATAGCGCCGCTCGTTCTTCTGGAGCTCTTCATGCAGCAGCGCCCGCGCCAGAAACACCCCGGACAGCGCCGCGAGTGATTCGAGGAGCAGCCGGATGTCCTCGGGGACCGACTCGCGGGTGTGGGAAGCCAGATTCAGGCTTCCGATGACACGGCCGTCGTTGACGATGGGAATAATCGCAAGCGCTTGAAGTCCGTCGGCAAGCTTGCCCCTGTCCTGCGTCCAGTCGCTGTGTCTGACATAATGACTGCGCCCTGTTCGCAGCAGACGGGCGTTTTGCGAATCCGCCTCGATGAAGGCCACCCGCGACAAAAAGTCTTTTGAAAGCCCTTCCGACAAGGCAAGCCGGAAGCCGCCGGATTCTTCGTCCGAAAGATAGATGGCGCCGCTATCCAGCCCGCTGCCGCGCAATGCGGCCGACAGACACAGACTCAAGCTGTCCTCCAAACACATCGTCTTGCCAAGCGCGATAGCCAGTTCATGCTGAAGACGCAGCATTTCTTCCATGCGTTTGTGTTTGGTAATGTCCACATGGGTGCCGAGGTACCGCAGGGCTTTTCCTGCGGCATCCCGCGCCACAATCTTGCCGCGGGCGAGAATCCATTTCCATTCACCCTGTTTTGTCAGGAAACGTTCTTCGATGTCGAATGCAGGGGTATTCCCCGACAGAACCGCCTGGAAAGCCGCGTCGGCTGCCGCACGATCATCGGGATGAATCATCCTCCTGAAGGATTCCCCCGAGTCGGGAAAATCTTCAGGAGAAAAGCCAAGCATCTCGGCCAGCAAAGTGTTAACCCGGATTCGATCGTTTTGGAGGTCCCAGTCAATGATACCCCCTCCGGCTCCCTCCAACGCCAACTCCAGCCGGGCCTCGCTTTCGCGCAAGGCGATTTCCGCCTGCTTCAATTCCGTGATGTCGGTAAACATCGCGAAGGACCCGTCAAATTCACCCGCCGCGTCTAGAATCGCTCTTGCGGAAACCAGCGTGTGGATCGCGCTTCCGTCGGGCCTGCGGAAACGGTGTTGATAAATGGCGTCATTTCCTGCATGACGGCGGGCCATGCGCGCCCGGTGGTCCGGCAAGTCCTCTTCGAACATGAAATCTTCGACCGGACGCCCAATGATGTCCGCCGGATCACGCCCCAGCATTTCGGCCATCCTATGGTTGACATAGGTTGTGCGGTGTGTGCGGTCCATGGCCCAAATGCCTTCGTTGGCCGTCTCGACGAAACGACGATACCGCTCTTCGCTTTTTTGGAGTTCCTCCGCATTCTTTCTTTCGCGGCTTAATGCCCGGCCGGCCCAGATCATGGCGGCGCACGCCTGCGTCAACGGCGCCATGTCTTCCGCAATCTGTTCCGTGTAGCCGCCGGACCGGTTGGCTATTCCCAATACGCCGATTAATTCGTCTCTGAAGTGCAGTGGGATGCCCATGAAATTATGGATGATGGGGCGCGCCGCCGAGAGGCCGTGGAATTTCGGATGCCGGGTTGCGTCGTTGGCAAGGATCAGCCTGTTCTCCGCAATCAACGCGGAAGCAAGTTTGTCCAAATTTCGCAACTCCGGATTGCGCTCTTTGAGCTGCTCATAGACTTGTTGCGATTCACCATCCCATGAAATTTCCGAGATAGCCAGATTCGCTTTATACGGCGTGCCGTCTGCATCGTGCAGGACTTCGTCCAGGAACCCAATGGCGCTGCCGGTTGTCTTCATCACGATATGGAGTATCTCATTGAAAACCCGGGCGGGCTCGTGGCCTGATATGAACAGATTCTGCGCCCGGCGCACTGCGCCCAATAACAGGTTCTGTTTGGTGAGATTCGCTTCGATATCCCTGTATTCCGTAATATCGTGAGCAAAAACGGCAACACGCTGCACCTGTCCCTTCGCGTCCAGCACGGGTTGTAGATAGTGTCTTAAGAAACGGCCGGCTCGAGAGTCCTCGAAAACACAGGGTTCGCCGGTTCTTATTACCTCCTCGAGGCGACTGCGCCGGCCTGCGACGATATCCGGGGGAAGAAAATCATAGATGCAGGCCCCCGTCACCTGGTCCGGCGTCAGGCCCATACGCCCGGCGAACACCGGATTACAGGTCACAACCAATCCCCGGGTATCAATCAAGAAGGTTGATTCAGGACTGGCGTTTATCACGGCGGCCAGGTTTTTCTCGCTTTCCTGAAGCCTCTCGACAGCCTCGCGGCGCGTTGTGATGTCTTCAATCGCGGCCATGGCCTGGAACGCCTCGCCGGTTGCATCGCGAATCAGCGTCATATTGACGTTGACCCAGATTATCGAGCCGTCCTTGCGTATATACCGTTTTTCAATCCGATAGCCGGGTGCGTCGCCTCGAACGATGCTTTGGAAAGCTTCCCAGTCTCGATCCCGATCCTCCGGGTGGGTGATTTCCGAGAAGCGCAGGGACAACAATTCTTCATTGGAGTAACCGGTGATGTCACTCATTTTATTGTTAACACGAATCAACCGCCCGGTTTTCGGATCTACTTGCGCGAACCCTATGGACGCCAGGTCAAACATCGCCTGAAGCCGCTTTTCGCTCTCTTCCGTCCTCTGCTGCGCTTCGATGGCCCGAAGTTTTTTCAGACCGATTTCCGCAATGGTGCCAATCAGTTCTCGTATGAAGGCCAGATAGTTGTCCAGTTGTTCCCGTGTCCAAATCGGCACCCGCTTGACGGCTTCCAGGAATTCCGCTTCATCGAAACCATAGCGCTTTGCCTGAGCCCGGAAGAAAGCCAGGTCCGGTTTTTCCAGAAAGAATTGGCCGGTGAAAAAATTGGCCAGGTGCTCTCCCTCGATGATGATCGGGGTCGCGTTGTCCACCAGTCCGTGGGGACAGCGATAACTGACAGTCGGATCGGCTTCATGGATGTGGCCGAGTATGTATTGGTCGCTCTTGATGCACTCCTTCTCGCATTCCTTGTGGCACCGGTAGAACTTCGTGCAGACATCCTGCCATGCCGTGGCTGTCAGAATATTTCCTTCATTGTCAATGATGGCCGAGGGGAAGGAGAAGACGGCGTCGAGTCTGTCCTGCAATTTTTGGAAATGAGCGAGATCTATCAAGTCCTGCAATCTGTATTTCATTTTCTTCAGGCGGCCCGGCAAATCGCGAAAAAGTCTACCGTAGCAAGTCGCGGTCAGCAGCCAATGCCGGATTGGCATCGATCATAGAGACCGGCCACGCTTTTATCAATAATATCCGGAATTATAAAGAAACAAGCTCAATAAAAATGAACCGCCGAGCCTGGCCGCCCCTTTCACAAATGGTTGCATGTATCCGGGTGTAGGCTATAGTTTCTTAATGATATCCCGCTGATGCAGGCAGCGTTCCGCATCCCGGGAAAAGGAGCTGGTGCATGAAGACCAACGCAACACTTACAACCATTGTTGTCTTAATTTTTGTTATCTGCGCGGCGGCAGCGGATTGGCCGGGTTATCTCGGGCCCAAAAGAGACGGCACCTCCGCAGAAAAAGGTCTGCTGAGGCTTTGGCCCAAAGAAGGCCCCAAAGTCCTCTGGACGGCTCCGCTCGGCGTCGGATTCGGCGGGCCCGCCGTCAGCGCAGGAAAGGTTTATGTCCTCGACCGCAACGACAAGGTCGGGGACACCCTGCGCTGTCTAGATCTTGCCAAAGGAACCGAGCTCTGGAATTTTTCCTACGATGCTCCCGGCAGATTTGATCATCCCGGGTCACGAACGACTCCCGTGGTGGAAGGCGACAATGTCTACACCTGCGGTCCGCTGGGAGACCTGTACTGCATCAGCACCGGCACACGCAAGCCCGTCTGGCACAAAAATATCTGGAAAGATTTCGGCGGCCAGGATTTGCCTATATGGGCGATCACGCAGAATCCTCTGATTTACGGCAATCTGGTAATTGTGGCGCCGCAGGCGCCTGATGCGGGAGTGGTTGCCTATGATAAGAAAACCGGGGCACTAAAATGGAAGTCGCCTGCCCTATCCGGCAAGGTGGGATATGTCAGCCCGTCGATTGTAAAAGTGAGCGGGGCCGATCACCTGATCATGATCACGGCTGCTGAGGGACGCGGCCGCACCGCAAGCGGCGGCACGGTCTACGGCATTGATCCGGCGAACGGAAAGGTCCTGTGGACCTATGGCAATTTTCAATGCGGCATACCCATTCCGCATGCCGTCGACGCCGGCGAAGGACGCATGCTCCTCACCGGCGGGTATAACGCCGGGTCGGCGATGATTAAGGTTTCAAGGAAACAGGACGGCAGCTTCGAAGTCGCGGAACTGTTCAAGACCGTGGAATTCGGGTCGCACACACTGCCTCCCATCCTTTATAAAGACCATTTTTATGCGCAGTACACGACCAATGAGCGCAGGGACGGCCTCGTCTGCATGAATATGGCCGGGAAGGTCCTGTGGAAAACGGGGGAAGAGCCGCCGTTTAACAAAGGGGGATCCGTCCTCGCGGATGGCCTGCTGCTGGCCGTTGACGGCAATAAGATGCTGTACCTTATTAACCCGGATCCTTCGGGTTTCAAACCGCTGGCCGGCGTCGAATTGCTGGAGCCGGGTGAAAACTGGGCTCCTATCGCGCTGACGGACGGCAAGCTGCGGATACGCGATCACAAGCTGTGGAAGAGGCTGAAGGTTTCGAAGTAGCACCCGCAGGAACCGAATGCGCGCCAAAGCAGCCCTGGATGCATGCGTTGGCGATTCGATCCGGATTGTGACGATTGCCCTCGCTGTGAGCACCCACGGTGCGCGGCAATGCAGCCCGGGTCAATAGATTTATAAGGAAATCCTGGACGTGGTCTGA
>CAZLHW010000141.1:0-8889 GCA_964559085.1 uncultured Acidobacteriota bacterium
TAATGTTGTCCTTGTTGAGCCCGGCCGATTTGAAAATCTGCTGCACTTCCTGGCGCACTTCGGCCTGATCCCGCGCCGGATAGTGATCGATGCGCTTGAAATGGGTGAACGTGCGGCCGGAGAAATTGCCCTGGAGCGAGGCGATCCGCATCACGTCGCCGCGCAATTCGATTCCAACGCTGGTCTTCAAATAAATCATGGCTGGATACTTTCGTAATCGGGAATATTTTCGTTCCAATACAGGGTCTGATACGGCGCGGTCTCGCCGCCCCGTTCCAGACTGATGACGGCCCGAATCACGCGCCGTGCTTTGGATGGGGCTGCGTGTGCCGAAGCCAAAAGTGTAAAGACGCCCGTCCGCGCCGTGCTCAGGCGCGACATCGTCGCGGCGCTCAGATTCACGGGGATATCCCTCGTCAGCTCCGCCGTGGTCATAAAAGCTTTTATTTTTCGCCGCTCATAGATCATCTGCGCCGCCTGCGGCGGCATTTCAGGCACCGCCAAAAGAACGGGAAGCGGCGCGGCGTTCACATTAATCTGATTTCTTGTCGAATATACGGTAAAGCATCGGGAAAGCCCATATTTGTAACGCACCGATCCGTCGGACGTGCGTTCCGGAAATCCGTAAAAGTAGGACGGCGTGACTCCCCGGACAAGAAGAAGCTCTTCCGTCGCATCAAACCTTCCGTTCTTGGCTTTGTACGGAGGATTCAGCGTTTGATAGTAGTCGCTTTCCGCCCCATTCAGATGATGCAGATTGTCGGGATCGCGCCAATCCAGAATGGAATCGGCGATGATAGCGCTCTCCTCTTTGCTGATCCCGGTCGCCTGAATAACGGCCCGCAGCTCCCAGTCGGAGGCGGTATTCAGGTTGATTTTACCCGATTCATCCTGAATCTCCACTCTGTATTGGCCTCCGCCGAATTCGCCGGTTACGAGCCCGAGGTCCACAGGATCCTGTGCTTCCGCCAGCGCCGTGCTTCGGACAGGCGGGGTGCGTTGTTTCTGTATCAGGTAATAGACGGTGGCGGCGATGCCGGCCCGCGCCACGAAATAGGACGCTTCCAGGGATTGTGCGTTGCGCGCGGCGGCCACTTCCACGAAACTCTCCCTGGAAAAGCTCAGCGCAATAACAGAGAGCGCCGTCAGGATCCACAGCAGGGCTATCAGGATAACGCCCTGCTCCGCCGACTGCCGGTTGCCGATTATCATCGTACCACCGCCCTTCTGTTGCCGAATGGATTGATCAAATTGACTTGGGAGTCGACCGCCTCGGCATGAATGGGCACCACCATGTGTCGGTTCAAGGAATTCCCCTTGGAATCCTGTCCGATCATGGTTATGGATATGGCCTCCGGAAGGCGTCTGCTCGATGCGCCGTCCCAATCTCGAACCCAGGAGGCCGTGCTGTTTTGCGAATCGAAATATTCAAAGACGCAACTGGAAAGTTTTGTGAAAACAGGGATCGGCTCGGCCTGGCTCGCTGTGATTTCCTGTTCGGTCGGCTGTCCGAGATAGGGAGCTTCTCTTTCCACCAGCGAAAAACCCCCCTCGGAATCCTGCTCGATGCCGTAGATCACGTAGGTGAGGCCGGGGCTTTCCTGAAAGCGCATGGAATTCAAGCTGATGAAACGCAGGCTGTTCTCCGTGCCCTGAAAAAGGACCCGGGGCGCCACCCCTTGCTGGGGATCGGGCGATGCGATCAGACCATAGGTGGAGGCCATCTGCTTTCGCATCAAATCCATGATGCTTCGGTGGCGCTGGTTGGCATCTATGAATTCCGTGCCCCGCAACCAGGAGCGGATGCTGATCCGGAATACGGCCCACAGGCTGACGGCCATCACGGCCACGAGAGTCACCGCGATCAGCATCTCCAGCAGCGTAAAGCCTTTTTCCGATCTTGCCCGTTGCATTGTTCCTCCCGGAATTATTGAGGGAGCTCCGCAGATCGTGCTTGCGGACGATTTCGAATCAATTTCAGAGTCTGCAGACGGTAATCCGGCGCCTTCGAATCCGGATTAAACATCTCCACCGTGTAAAGAAGAAGCTTCACGGGCATAAGCCGGGACAGGTCCTGCGGCTGCGCCCCCGGAAAAGCCGGCGGTTCGTAGTTCTCAATATTCACGGACCAGTGCGAACCATCTTCAAAATGTCCCGTGTATGTCGTAGGCTGAAAAATGGAGTCATCCAGCAGCGCCAGCTCCATGACAGTCTGCGCATGTTCAATCGCCCGGGTTCTCCATTGCACCTTGCGAATATTACCCAAGGATCCGGAAATCAGCGACAGCGTCAAAGCCGCCCCAACCGCAAACACGGTGAGCGCCACCAGGACTTCGAGAAGCGTAAAACCCGCTGCCGTCGACTCCTTCAGGATTTTTACGCGCCCGGATTCCGCATTCCGCATTCTCATCTAAAATTCTCCCCCGCGCCCGGCTCAATGCGGGCTCCGCCGGTTATCGGGTCGGATACTATTCTGAGCATCGAACCGCCATCGGATCTAAGAAGCAGCTCCACCCTTTCCGAACTGCCGTTGGGCAGGAAACGGATTGCGGCGGGACCTTCGAGAACTTCCTCGCTGCCCAGAGAAATGCGATGGATTTTGACATCGGCGGGCAGTGCATAGGATCGTCGGCCGTCACCAAGATCATCGGTAAGAATAAGAGTCTGCTTTTCCCGATCTATCGTTACGCGCATGCCGGTCTGTTCCGTAACGGCTTTTTCCCGCGCGTAGCGTAGCGTGTTCAGAACGTCTCGCCCCGTTGTGCGCAGGCGTATGGAAGAAGAGCCTCGCGACAGGGATGGGTAGGAGACCGCCAGAACGAGGGCTAGAACAAGCACTGCCATCAGAAGCTCCAGCAATGTAAATCCCCGGTCCCCGTCGCGCTTCATCGCTTTTTATTTCCAGCTGCAAATGTCGTCTTCATTTCCTTCCGTCCCGTCTGCCCCGGCGGAATAAAGGTCGTAATCTCCGTTCCGTCCCGGGTACCGGTAGATGTAGGGCCGGCCCCAGGGATCCGCCGGCAGCGCTTTGGCCAGGTACGGGCCCTTCCACGAATCCGAGCCGCTCGGGTTCCGGACCAGAGCCTCCAATCCTTCATTCGCATCCGGATTGCGCCCCATGTCGAAGGCGAAAAGTTGAATGGCGCCTTCAAGCTCCTTGATCTGTATCTTGGCGATCTGGTCCTTCCCCTTTGCCAGCTTGTCGTATACCTTGGGTCCTACGACTGCGGCAAGCAGGCCGAGGATCACCAGCACAACGATGAGTTCAATGAGCGAGAACCCTTTTTCCGATCGACGGTTCTCAGTACATACGGCCATGAGACCCTCCTAATTCGTAATTCGTAATTTGTCACAGCGGGATATCGTTGATGCTGAAGATGGCCATCAGCATGGATACCACGATGGTTCCAATAACGATTCCCATCAGCAGAATGAGCGCCGGTTCGAAAAAGGCGATGAGGTTTTTGATGCTGTTCCGCACTTCGACGTCATAAACATCCCCCACCTGTATCAGCATGCTGTCGAGTTTTCCCGACTCCTCTCCAACTTCGATCAAATGCATGGCCAGGGGCGGGAAAACACCGCTTTGCTTCATGGGCTGCGCGATGCCTTCCCCCTTTTTAATGCCGTTGCGTATAGGTTCTATGGCCGCCGCGATGCTCCGATTTCCAAGGATTTCACGCACGATGGTCATAGCCTGAAGGAGCGGGACTCCTCCATGAAGAAGAGTGCCCAGTGAGCGTGCAAAGCGCGCTACTTCCACCTTGCGCAGCACCAGCCCGACGAGGGGAATCCGGAGCAGCCAGCGGTCCCATTTCAGGCGTCCCTGCTCGCTTTCCCTGAAACGCTTGAACCAGTAGCCGCACAGAAAAAGCGCGATCAGCACCAGCCACCAATAACCCGTCAGGAAGCTGCTCAGGCCCTTCAGAATGGCCATGGGCAGCGGTAGGGCGACCCCCATATCCTGGAAAATGGCCGTAAATCGGGGGACAACAAACAAAGTCAGGATCGTTATGCTCACGACCGCGACGGCGGAAAGCAGCACCGGATAAATCAGGGCTCCGAGTATGTAGGATCGCAGGTCATCGCTGGAGACAAGGTAGGTTGCCAGCCGTCCGAGTATTTCCTCCAGCACTCCCCCCGCTTCCCCGGCTTTTACCATGTTGATATATACCTTGGGGAAAACCTGGGGATGCTTTGCGAGCGCCTCCGAGAAGGACTTGCCCCCTTTCACTTCCTTCAGAACATCCTGAATAATCTCGGACATCGCCGGGCTCTCGGCAAGCTGGCCGAGAACGGCAAGGCTTCGATCCAGAGGAAAACCGGCGCGGACAAGGGTGTGCAGCTCCTGAGTGAAGACCAACAGATCCTTGCGCCGTACCTTTTTATGCTTCCATGGCCATTCAATCTCGCGGGAGAGCATGGACTGCCGCGTCGATGCATCGATGCGCACAGGGAGCAGGCCCATTTCCTGGAGCTTCAGGGACACCATTCCGTCATCCGAGGCTTCCATGACGCCCTCGACGATCTTGCCTTCCATCGTGCTTGCCCTGTAGTTATATGCCGGCATAAATCTGAATCCATCCGCTGAGATGTGAGGTCCCGCGCCCGTCAGGCTTCTTCCTGAGTCACGCGGAGCACCTCGGAAATGCTCGTTATTCCCTGGCGCACTTTAAGCCACCCGTCGTCCCGGAGCGGCCGCATCCCATTCTCGATAGCCTTTTTCCGGATCTGGTTCGAATCGGCCTTCGCGACGGTCAGCTTCCGAATGTCGTCCGTAATAGTCATAAGTTCGTAGATACCGACCCGGCCGACGAATCCGGTATTGCTGCACTTTTCGCATCCGCGCCCTTCGTAGAAGCGATTGGGCCCGCTTCGCGGATCGCCGCGCCGGAATCCGATTTCGTCCAGCATTTCCGGCACGGGAAACACTTCCGTTTTGCAGGCAGGGCAGATGACGCGCACGAGCCTCTGCGCCAGCACTCCTAAAAGAGACGAAGCGATGAGGTAATCCTCGGCGCCCATGTCGATCAAGCGCGTAATGGCGCTTGGAGCATCATTGGTATGCAGCGTGGAAAAAACCAGATGGCCGGTCAGTGCGGCGCGAATGGCGATTTCCGCCGTTTCCAGATCACGAATTTCCCCGACCATGATGACATCCGGATCCTGGCGGACAATGTGGCGCAGACCCGAGGCAAACGTCAGCCCGATCTGGGTATTGACGTGAATCTGGTTGACGCCGTCCATCTGATATTCAATGGGATCCTCAATGGTAATGATCTTTTTGTCCGGCAGATTGATGGTTGTCAGCGCGCTGTAAAGCGTTGTGGTCTTGCCGCTGCCCGTCGGCCCCGTAACGAGGAAAATTCCATGAGGGCGACGGATCAGCGACTCAAATTCGCGGAGAGAGTCCTCCGGGAAACCGAGGCGCCGGATATCGTATAAGCTTGTGTTGCTCTTGTCGAGAATGCGCATCACTACGCTTTCTCCATACAAGGTCGGGAGCGTGGAAACGCGCAGGTCGATATCTTTTCCAAGCACCTTCAGTTTGATCCTTCCATCCTGGGGAAGGCGCCGTTCCGCGATATTCAGCTTGGACATGATTTTAACGCGGCTGATGAGGGCCGCTTTCAATTTTTTGGGCGGAGACTCCACGTCGTGCAGAATGCCGTCGATGCGGTAGCGTACCTTCAGATCCTTTTCAAACGGCTCAATGTGAATGTCGCTGGCGCGGCTTTCGATCGCCTTGGAGATCAGCAGATTGACCAGGCGTATGACGGGGGCTTCGGATGCCAGATCTTTCAGCTGTTCGATATCTTCAATCTCATCGAGATTCTCGATGTTCCCCTCATCGATCCCCTCGATAATCCGCCCCAACGTGCTGGAAGCCGAGCCATAAAACTTTTCGAGGACATCCAGGATCTCGCTTTCGGCTCCCAGTACGGTTTTCAGACTATATCCCGTGGATTGCCGCACCGAGTCCAGCGTGGCTGTATCCAGCGGGTCGGCCATGGCCAGCGTCAGGACATTGCTTTCCAGCGCAATCGGCACGAATTTGCACTGCTTCATGAAGCGGAAAGTGAGCAGGTTGTCCACAACCGGGACCGGCGGATACTCGGCCGCGGAAATGGCCGGGATCCCGAGATGTTCGGAGACGACGGCGAGACAGTCTTTTTCCGACACGTAGCCGAGATCCACAAGCAGCTTGCCGATTTTTTCTCGGGATTCCGCCTGGAGATTGAGGGCCGTTCGCAGCTCCTCCTCGTCGATCAGACCGCGTTCAAGGAAGACCTGCCCGATGAGTTTCTTTGATTTGAGAGCTTCGACTTTAATACTCAACGATTTTTATCCTTTGCTTGAATTCCTTTGCCCGGTCGAGCCTATTGCCCATTTCGTCCAGATCCTTTTTAAATGCACTGATCACAATGGTCTTGTTTGCATTGGGCTCTCCCGGAAAATTGCGGTCCTCGACAAAGGCTACGATGGAAATCCGCTCGTCTTTGCGAAGCTGCGGAAAAAGGCTTCCGCCGCTCTGCAGCAATTGAATCAGGTTGTCTTTCAGCTGCTCAATGCGCCGCATTTTTTCCTCCAGAGAAACCGCTTTCCTGGAGCGAACCTGGCCGAAGGGCGTGTTCATTACGGCCCTGTGGATGTTGACCAGAAACGAATAGCTGATGCCGTATCCGTTGAGATACGCCCCTTTCGCCTTTTGAACCACTGCAAACGCGCTGGAGCTGAAGCTGCCGGAGACGGCTTCATTGAGGATGTCCTCAAATTTCAAGATGCTTTCCTGCATCGATGCATAATCCACGCGCGCATCGTTTGCATCCTGAGTCCCGCTGAAACCGGTTTTCGGAATAAAGAATACCAGAGAAAATGAAATGCAGATGGCCAGCGCATTGCGGCGGGCAATTCTCTTGATGCGACCCGGACTTTGCATGGGGTGCCTCTATCGAATCAGTTTCTGTTATCCATCGACCGAGCTCGATTGCGCACGAGGCGCAAATCCATCCAACGGTCCTGTTCCACGGCATCCAGCATTTTTTGCATCATCAGATAGCTGGTTTCGTTCATCCGCAGCTCGCTGTCGTCCAACGCGCGCTTCAAGATATCCCGGACTTCGGATTTCGTGTAGTAATCCGGCGCCGATCCGTTGCCTCCGAGCAGCCGTGTACTGAATGAAAATCCGCTGTTGTCCCAACGTACCTGCATGTTTGCCAATGCAAGGAAGCATAGCAGAACCATAGCCGCAATCGCAGCGCAACGTGCATAATGCCGGCCGGAATACCGGGGCGGGTGAAAGCCGGTTCCGGCGATTGCCAAATGGTGCAAGGGGTCCTCTTCCTTCCAAAGTTGAAGATATTTCCGCGTCTGCTTTAATTCCTCGAGTTCCCTGCGGCAGGCTGCACAGGTACGGACATGTTCCCGGATTTCGGGATCAACAGGCGACGCATCGCCTTCAGGATAGACAAAATCAATGAAATGTCTTCTTATTTCTTCACAGCACATAGGGCCATACCTCTTCGTATCCCGGACGCATTCCTAGGTTTTGATACCCATACGTTTCAAATTCCGCTGCACTTGCCGCAACCCGTGATAAAGTCGGGATTTTGCCGTTGAAAGCGGGCACTGCATCACGGCGGCCAGCTCTTCCAGACTCAGCCCCGCATATTCTTTCAAAACAATGGCCGTGCGGTGATCCTCGCTGAGGTCCGCCAGAGCTTTGCGAACAATATCCAGCGCTTCGATCGGTCCACTGCCGTCCGGGGTTGCGGGTATATCCCGCTGCAACGCGGATTCCTCTTCCTTGCGGTCGGAAAATGAATCCCGGAGGAGAGAGGACCGGGATTTACGCCGGGCTCGGCAATGATTCAGGGTGATTTTATACATCCATGTTGAAAAACTGCCCGGATCTCGCAGGTTCCTGATGGATTTGAAGACGGAAAGAAATGTTTCCTGCACAACATCCTGGGCATCCTCGCGGTTGCCCAGCATATGCCATGCCAGATTGTATATCTTTCTTTCCCATTGCCGGACAATCCGGTTAAAGGCTTCTTCTTCCCCCTGGAGAAATCTACGTACCGCCTCCTCGGTTTCCGCCATCAACAGATTCCTCGGTATTGGAGATGACTTCGGCATCAAGAAAGTCTAAACAAAATGACGAGTGACGAATGACGAATTAAAAAATACCGCATAGTGAGAGGAGAGCCCCCCGCCCAGCGATATTTTTCAATTCGTCATTCGCAACTCGTCATTTTGTTACAGTTCTGTTGCACGGTAGTTGGGGGCTTCTTTGGTTACCAGAACATCGTGGACGTGGCTTTCCTTGAGTCCGAATGAAGTGATGCGCAGGAAGCGGGAACGGGTCTGCAATTCTTCAATGGTGCGGCAGCCGCAATAGCCCATGCCGGCCCGAAGTCCGCCCGTCAGCTGCGGGATCATGATTTCGATGCTCCCCTTGTAGGGAACCATGCCTTCGACCCCTTCGGGCACGAGTTTTCCTTCAAAAAACGCGCCCTCCTGGCTGTAGCGGTCGCGGCTGCCGGCTTTCATGGCTTCAAGGGATCCCATTCCCCGGTAAACCTTGTAGCTGCGGTTCTGGTACAGGATTGTTTCGCCCGGGCTTTCATCGGTGCCGGCAAAAAGCGATCCGATCATGACCGAATCGCCTCCGGCGGCAAGCGCTTTGGCGATGTCTCCGGAGAATTTGATTCCTCCGTCGGCGATGATGGGGATCCCCGCTTTATGGGCGACTTTGGAGCAGTCCATAATCGCCGTGATCTGGGGAACTCCCGCGCCGCTTACCACTCGGGTTGTGCAAATGGATCCCGGTCCCATTCCCACTTTCACCGCATCCACACCTCCTTTGATCAACGCCTGCGTTCCTTC
>CAZLHW010000142.1:0-8885 GCA_964559085.1 uncultured Acidobacteriota bacterium
CCCCTACCATCTTGCATTTGTTATCGGAGGCACCAGCGCCGAAAGCACCCTGAAGACCGTCAAACTCGCCTCTACGGGTTATCTGGACCATCTGCCGACGAAGGGGAATGAACTCGGCCAGGCCTTTCGTGATCTGGAAATGGAGGCGAAACTGCTGAAGGCGGCCCGTGCCTGCGGCCTGGGCGCCCAGTTCGGCGGCAAATATTTCGCCCTTGACGTGCGGGTTATCCGCCTGCCGCGCCACGGCGCCTCCTGCCCCGTCGGGATGGGAGTCTCCTGCGTGGCCGACCGCAACATCAAAGCGAAGATCAACCAAGACGGAATCTGGCTGGAACAACTGGATACAAACCCGGGCCGCCTGATCCCCGAACAGTATCGCGGCCGGCACTCCCGCGGCGTGGTCCCAATCGATCTGAACCAGCCGATGAAACAGATCCTTGCCGAGCTCACGAAGCATCCGGTCGCCACCCGGCTGTCGCTGAACGGCACGATTATCGTCGCGCGCGATATTGCCCATGCCAAGTTCAAGGAACTTCTCGACGCAGGCAAAAGCCTGCCCGACTATCTCAAAAATCACCCCATCTACTATGCCGGGCCGGCCAAAACACCGCCGGGCAAACCCTCGGGCTCTTTCGGCCCAACCACGGCGGGCCGCATGGATTCCTACGTCGATCTGCTCCAGCGGAACGGCGGATCCCTGATCATGATCGCAAAGGGCAATCGATCGAAACAGGTAACAGACGCCTGCAAAAAATACGGAGGCTTTTACCTAGGCTCCATCGGCGGTCCCGCGGCGTTGCTTGCCGAGGAAAACATCAAAAAAGTCGAATGCATCGACTATCCCGAATTGGGCATGGAAGCTGTCTGGAAAATCGAAGTGGAAGACTTCCCCGCCTTCATTCTGGTGGACGATAAAGGGAACGATTTCTTCAGCGGGTTGCTGTAGCGCCTGCCCGGATTCGGACACAGCGGCCCGGATGCATAAAGGCTGCTGTGTCCGCGCCAAGCAACCATTCCCAAGCATGTCCTCTCAAAAGACAAAGGCGAAAGGATGAACGTGTCATCGAAAATTTCTTGGAAGTTCCCGGGCGCCTTCTGGGTTGCAAACGGCGTCGAGCTGCTCGAACGGGCATCGTTCTATGCGGTCTTTATCACCTTCACTCTTTATCTATCCAACATCGTCGGCTTCAACGATATCGAAGCCGCATGGCTTGGGGGGTTCTATGCGGCGGGCGTGTATTTCATGCCGCCGTTCACCGGGGCCTTTGCCGATAAGATGGGCTTCCGCCGGGCGATGCTGCTGGCCTTCGGTCTGCTTGCCGTCGGCTTCTTCTCGCTGGGAGCCCTGCCCCATAAATCGACCGTGATTCCGGCTGTGGTGCTGCTCATCATCGGCGGCTCTTTCATCAAGGGCCTGATAACGGGGACGGTTGCCAAAACATCCACCCCTGCGCAGCGCGCCCGCGCTTACTCCATTTTTTACGGCATGGTGAATGTCGGGTCTTTTTCCGGAAAATCCATTGCCTACCCGCTGCGATTAAACCTGGGGCTGGAATCCATCAACTATTTTTCGGCTATCCTGTGCTTTCTCGCCTTTGTGGTGGTGCTTTTCCTTTTCAGAGGAATCCGCTCCGAAGGAGAGGGAAAAAGCCTAAAGGAGGTCTGGACGGGTCTGATCAAAGTCATCCGCAATCCCCGGCTCGTCACTCTGATCCTTATTATTTCCGGATTCTGGATGATTCAGCACCAGATGTACGCAACCATGCCTAAATACGTAATCCGGCTGGTGGGCCGCGAAGCATCGCCGGAATGGATTGCGAACGTGAACCCCGCCGTTGTTATCGTGTTCGTTGTGCTCATCACGCAGCTCATGAAAAAATCAGAGGCGATCACTGCCATGAATATCGGCATGCTGCTTATGCCTTTCTCCGCGCTCTGCATGGCATCAAGCCCTCTGCTCGAGGCAAAGCTCGGATCGCCCGTGGCGCTGCCTCTGGGCATTGCCGCCCACCCCATCACCCTCATGCTCATCCTCGGCATTATTCTGCAGGGACTGGCGGAGTGCTTCATTTCTCCGCGCTATCTCGAATTCTTTTCGAAGCAGGCGCCGAAGGGAGAAGAAGGAATCAACCTGGGTTTCGTCCATCTGCATTCCTTTATCGCAAACTTTCTCGGGTTCGGACTCTCCGGCTACCTGCTGACAAAATACTGTCCGGATCCCAAGACCGTGGCGCCGGAAGCCCTGAGCACGGCGTATGCCCAGGCCAATTACATCTGGTACTACTTTGCCGCTATCGGGCTCGCTTCCGCCATCGCCCTGTTCATCTATGCCAAGGTGACGAAATCTCTGGATACAGCAAAAACGTAATCGTTCCGAAAGCCCGCAAAACAACAGATTCGCCTAATCGGGTAAAGCGGACAAACCTGCCGTTTGTGTGGAGTTCGAGTGCGCCCGATGGCTTTGAACGCCGGGGCTCGAAGCCTCAAAGCCGCGAAGGATGGATTCAAGCAAGGGGAGCATCCATGCCGTTTTCCGCATGCGGATCACAATGTCCCACATCGGCTCAAATTTCTTCCAGCCTGCCGTATACGCCAGGTGGCGAATGCGTTCCAACCACATTTCCCTGGTCCACGCGCTGCGGAAAATGGATCCCCAGCGGTAAAAGTCTGCATAGGCCCGCCGGTAGCCGACCTCCAATTGTCCGGGTGTCATTCCGGCCGGCCGGAAAACGCAATGGCGGGTATCATAGAGGTCCCATTGGTTGTGCAGGATGCGCCCCTGCGCCTGCAATCGGGCATGGAGCGCCGTGCCCGGATAGGGGGTTAGTATGTGGAAAGTGGCCGTTTCAATACCCTTTTCTATCGCCCACTCCACCGTTCGGCGGAAAACACTCTCATCGTCGTGGTCCATCCCGAATACAAAACTGCCGTTTATCATCACTCCAAGATCGTGCAATCGGCGCACGGCCAGGCTATAGTCGCGATCTTTGTTTTGAGGTTTTCGGTGACGCCGCAGATTTTCAGGGTTCAGTGTTTCAAATCCAAGAAACAGACTGCGAAGCCCGCAGGCGGCCGCCCGCTCTATCAGATCCGGCCTCAATACGGCCTGGATTGTGCCGGCGCCCTGCCAGAGGCGGCCCATGCCCCGCATGCCGTCGAAAAGCGCGCGCGCAAAGCCGCCGTCCCCGAACAGATTGTCATCAAGAAAATAGAGATGCCGCCCCGGCAGCTGCTCGATTTCTGCGAGCACCGCATCCACGGCCTGCGTATAAAAAGAACGCCCGCCGCGGAAAAAGGATTCCTTATAGCAGAAATCACATGCATTGGGGCATCCGCGGGAAACAACAATGGAGTTGGGAACCAGGTACAGATGCCGCTTGATCAAATCGCGCCGGATGGGAGGCGCCTTGGCAAGCGTGCGCACGCTTGAGCGATAGAAACGCTTCGGCTTCCCCGTCCGGAAATCCGCCAGAAACTGCGGCCAGGTATCCTCACCGGGGCCCAGGAAAACCGAATCGGCGTGCCGGGCCGCTTCCATGGGAATCGACGTCGCGTGCAATCCGCCCAGCGCCACATAGGCGCCGCGGCGGCGATAGTGATCCGCGATGCGGTAGGATCGGAAAGCCGAAGTAATGTAGGTCTGGAGAACAACCAGATCCGGCTGATCCTCCAAATTTATGGGCTCCACATGTTCGTCCGTGAGCGTGACTTCGTCATCCGGCCGAAGATATCCGGCCAGCGAGGCCAGCCCGAGCGGCGGGAACAAGGAATATTTTATCGGCCGGAAAAACGGGCTTTTGGCTTCCGTGAGCGCAGGCAGAATCATCTTCACTTTCATGCGCCGCACGATAATCCACATACTTTGTATTGTAAAGTACTTTTTAAAAACCGGAAAGGCGTCGCGCACAGGTTTTCAGCTGTTTCCTTCGAGACCGATTTCCCGCGCGGCGGTGCGCATTCCCAGGATGGTGTCGGTTATGAGCTGGGTGAGATCCGTGCCGAGAAGCGCGGCCCCTTTCTCAATCACCTCGCGGTTCACGCCTGCGGCGAATCGTTTATCCTTCCATTTCTTTTTGACGGAGCCGGCTTCCATGTCCAGAACGCTCCTGGAAGGCCGGACCAGCGCGGATGTTGCAACCAATCCTGTGAGCTCATCCACGGCATACAACGTTTTTTCCAGAACGCTGACAGGCTCAACGTCCGAACAGATGCCCCAGCCGTGGCTCACGGCCGCGCGAATGTATTCCTCCGGCCAGCCGGCTTCGCGGAGAAATTCCGCAGTCTTTCGGCAATGCTCCTCGGGATATTTCTCATAATCCAAGTCGTGAACAAGACCGATGATGCCCCACTTTTCTTCATCTTCCCCGTTTTTGCGGGCCATATACCGCATCACCGCCTCCACGGCCAGCGCGTGCCGGATGAGGCTTTCGTTCGAGTTGTATCTGCAGAGAAGCTCAAACGCTTCCTGTCGTGTAGGTATGTGCGTTCCCATGCCGCGGAGTATAGCCGTTTTTGCGAAAACAGTCATCGCTCCTCGTAAGCAGGGGTAAAGGGTCAGAGGGCCGGAGGGGAAAAGAAAAAACACTTATGATAACCATCCCCCATCCATCCCCTTTACCCCTCTTTTTAAGAATTGCTTGCCCGTTAAAGAGCGATGTCGTAGCGTAAAACAACTGACTGGAGATGCAAACGAACGCCCCTTATTCAAGCACCCGCCCTGGATGGACGGCATTGTCCTCATCTTCGCTGTTCTTTGCATTCTGGCCGGACTGTCGGACCCGATCTGGCTTCTCCTCGGCCTGCCGTGTATTCTGGTGCTTGCGCTTTTTATTTATGTGCGCATCAGGACGCGGTATCTCAATGAAGAATAGCCGATTATTCCAATCCATCAATCTTAACGGTACGACGCTCGCTCCCGCTCTCTTTCTCGCTCCCATGGCAGGCATCACGCATTCCGCTTTCCGGCGGCTGCTGTCGGATTTTGGAGGCTACGGAGCGCTCACCACGGAAATGCTCTCGGCTTCGGCATTTCTGCATGAAGACCCGAAGCAATCCGCCTATTCCAAGCGGCGGGAGTGCGAGGGGCCGGTCATCTACCAGCTGCGCACCTCCGGCGAAGAAAACCTGGAAGCGGCGATTGCCAAACTGGAGAGACAGAATCCCCTGGCCATCGACCTGAATCTGGGATGTCCGGCGCCTGAGATTCAGAAACAGGCTTCGGGCGCCGCCCTGTTCCGGGATTTCCCCCGCCTGGAGCGGGTTTTAAAACGTATCCGCTCCTGTTACTCCGGTACGCTTACCGTCAAATGCCGGCTGGGAGACGATCCGGAGAATTGGAGAGCCGGTTTTCTCGAGCGGCTGAAATTGTTTGAGGATTACGGCGTCCACGCCGTCACGGTGCATCCGCGTTTTTCGGGGGAAAAACTCAAGCGGCGCGCACGCTGGCAGGAATTCCCCTGGATTGCGGCACAGACAAGACTGCCCGTAATCGGAAACGGCGACATCCGTTCCTTAAGCGATATTGAGAAAAATGAGGATTTTTTCCGCCCGCTGGCGGGACTGATGCTGGGCCGCATCGCCGCACAGAAGCCATGGATCTTCCGCGAATTCGCGCTCCAGCCGCTCCCCGACATGGACTATGCCGGAATCTGGTTGCGCCTCTATGAGTACATACTGGAGGATCTGCCGCCCGAAAGAGCGATTGGCAGGCTGAAGGAGTTCACCGCCTACTATTCCCAGAACTTTTTTTTCGGCCATGAGTTGTTCCGGGGATGCCTGAAGGCAACCAGCGTGCAGGCGGTGCGCGACGCCGCACTGCGCTTCTTCGACACCGATCCGAAACTATCGGGCGGTGAATCTCACACAAGCGCCGCGTGAGATTCACCGCCGACGGCTGCCGGCCCGGTGAAACAGCTGTTGTCGATTGCAATTGGTTCGGCCCGTCACAACCTTTTATCTTCCGGCACCACCTCCATCATCGGCGGATGCGGTTCGGAATAAACTTTGTTCTGCATGCCGCCGCTCTCCCGGGGCGTCTCCATCGACAGGGTCCGGACCAGAACATTTTCAATTTCGGAAAAAGGAACAGGCAAAGCCCGCTCGAGAGGAATGTCACAAGTGTAAATTTATGCTTTAATAGAAGGCCCGACAGCGAGGGGGATTATTAAGCTTTTCACCGATGGAGTCAACGTGATCATTGATTCGCATACGCACATCTTCCCCGACCGGGTAGCCGGAAAAGCGCTGTATAAAGTCATTTCCAACATGAACGGCCGGCTCCGGGCTTTCACAGACGGGACGATGGAAGGATTGCTGGCTTCAATGGATGAGGCCGGAATCGATAAGTCGGTTGTGCTGCCCGTTGCCACGAGTCCCGGCCAGGGTCGCGGCATTCTGCAATGGATACAAAAAATTCATCCGTCCCCCCGCCTGGTTTTTTTCGGATCGCTGCATCCGGACGACACGGATTACAGAGACCAACTCCGGGAAATGGCGGATTTCGGGCTGCAGGGTTTGAAATTTCATCCCGGATACCAGAATTTTCCCGTCGACTCCAAAGCGGCCCGCGCTGTCTACGAAGAAGCGCTGAAGCATGACATGGTCCTGTATTTCCACTCCGGCTACGATCCCAGCCTGCCGGGTTGCGACCATTCATCGGTTGAAAGATTCTCGGCCCTTTTAAGGGATTTCTCGGGATCCAGGATTGTGCTGGCCCACGGCGGCGGCTACGGAGAGTGGGACAA
Source organism: uncultured Acidobacteriota bacterium (assembly GCA_964559085.1). Lineage (GTDB taxonomy): Bacteria > Acidobacteriota > UBA6911 > UBA6911 > UBA6911 > UBA6911. The sequence goes on from CAZLHW010000142.1 coordinate 6,744, forward strand.
GGTCCTGGATCTTCTGGGCGACAAAAAATGCTACTTCGACATTGCCTTCGTTCTGGAAAGCATGAAGCGCAGCGAGAAGGCAATGGAACTCTACCGGCAGAACGAAGACCGCTTCCTCTTCGGCACCGACAGCCCCTGGCGCAGCCAGAAAAAATATGTCGATCTTATCCGCGATTCGAAAAACCTATCCCCACGCCAGAAGGAAAAGCTTTTTTTCGAAAATGTGAAAAAGCTGATCCGCTTTTGAAACACGTCGAGACTTCCGGCTGTTTTCCGAACCCGCCCGGGGACCTTGCATTTCTTTGCGTTTTGAGTCTTGCCGGAGCGAGAACTGCATCTCCCCGCCAAGACTCAAAGACGCCGGGACTAGGAGGATTGGGGCTTTGTTTTGCCGATGCGGGTGTAAAACTCTTCGGGAATATCCGCGGGATTCTTATAGAAGACGAACTGGCAGGAGCCGTGATAAATCGGGTCTGCCACGATGCGGCATGCTCCAAAGTTCCCAGTGCTTTCAATCTGAAGCATTTCCATGACGGGGCAGTGCACGCAGTAGATGGGGAAATCCTTCCTGCCCCAGGTAATGGGATGCGGATCGCGGACCTTGGCCAGTCCGACTTCAGGTTCGTAGGCGCCTCTTTGTATAATCCGCTCCCCGGAACCGCAGGGTTGCATGGTAAGGCTGATTTTCTCATCGTCTTCCACAATTTTGAGGGGCTGCAGATGCCCGCGCAAACCGCCGGCGAAATGTTCCACCATTGAGCGCAGGTCCGTGGCCGCGATCGGCTTGAAAACGGTCTTGGCTTCGATGGTGTGGGCCTCCCGCTCCGCTTCCTCCAGCGCGTCCACCCCCAGTTTTCTATAAATGTAGCTCTGCAGCCCGGCAACCCAGATTCCATAGCCGTCATGAAGGTAGTTGAATTCCCGGTACATCCTCTGAGCAAGTTCCTTTGCCCTTTCCTTGTCTCCGGATTCGATCGACTCCAGAACAAGGTCCAGGGTCCGCATTCCCATTTCCTTCAATTCCTGGTCTGTAAATAATCTCTGTGGACTCATGGCCGACGGCATCTCCTTTCGTGGGTTGAGCAACTGGCGCACTCGATCATACTCCACAAAGATTTGGAATCGGCGAAAATTCGTGCTTTGACATGCGGGAAGAATGCTAGAATCGCCCCGTCGGAAACGGCGAGGAGAGCTTGAATTCGGCACCTGAATCTCACCGACGACGTACCGTCATCCGCATGAGGCAAAAGCAAGTATCCATTTTTTGTAGAGGAGGCCGCAAAAATGACCACGTGGCATGACTATTTAAAAGAAGAAGGGGAGCCGCCGCGCTGGCCCTATCCCATCCGGTTCGGGCAGGAACAGGAAATCGACACGGATGTCCTTGTGATAGGCGGCGGAATCGCCGGCTGCTGGGCGGCCATCAGCGCCGCCAGACACGGGCTGCGTGTAGCCCTTGTGGAGAAGGGGGACACGGTCCGAAGCGGCGCCGGAGGCCCCGGATGCGATCACTGGTGCGATGTTCCCGCGAATCCGCTGTCGCGCGTCACTCCGGATGCCTGGGCAAAGCATATGGCGGAACGGCCGTATTGCAATGGCATCGGCATTCAGATCCAATGTCGTGAAAACTTCGACACGCTGCTGGAAATGGAGCAAATGGGGGGCAAGATCCGGGATACAGAGAATGAATATGTCGGAGCGGAGGGCAGAGACGACAAAACCAAGTTCATGGTTTCCCCGGGCTACGGCACTATCCACAGCTATTTCCCCGATCCCAGAATGGGCGAGCCGAACTTCAACCCTCCGGAGAAGCGCAATAATGTGGTCCTTCGCGTCTGGGGAAGCACCTTCAAGCCCGCCCTTAAAAAGGAATGCAAACGCCTCGGCGTCAAAATCTTTGACCGCGTGATGGGCACCAGCCTGCTGACCGAAAACGGAATGCAGGGCGCGCGTGTGATCGGCGCTACGGGGCTGAACAACCGCACGGGCGAGTTCATGATCTTCAAATCCAAAGCGACCATCCTCGCGACTGCCGGCGGCGGATCGCTCTGGCTGATGAGCATGGAAGTGGGCGGGTATTCCAACATGCTCTCCCGCACCATGTACGGCGACGGCAGCTTCATGGAGTGTCGAGCAGGAGCG
>CAZLHW010000143.1:0-8883 GCA_964559085.1 uncultured Acidobacteriota bacterium
TTTTCCGTAGTGGAGCGGTCTGTTCTGAATCGAATGCCGGCTGAAGGGGCGCAGCGATTTGAGCGCGACCTGTTCCCCGCAATGCTGCAGGAGGGAGCCCGCGTGTACGCCTACCTGACGCACGCGTATTGGCAGGACATTGGCAGCCCGCAGAAATACCTTGAAGCCAGCTTCGGCATAATCTCCGGAAGGGCGAAAATGCCGGGTTATCCCCAAAAGTCTTGCACTCCCAATAACTGGGAAAGGCATCAGTGCTCGATCGACGCGGTATCCATCCTGGACGGCAAATGCGTGATCAAACGTGGCGTGGCCATCGAAAACTCCGTTCTTGGAGAAGGCTGCCGCATTGAAGAAGGCGCACTGATCAAAGACTCGGTCATCTGGAGCGGCACGCGGATACTTCCGAATGCGCGACTGGAAAGAGCCATCGTAGGGAGACAGTGCCACATCGGAGAGGGAGCGCGCCTGCGTCCCGGCACGGTGCTGGGAGATAAATCCATCGTTTCCGACTTCAGCGTCCTCTGAACCATTCCGGGATGCCATCGGGAGCGGCTCGCCTGTTATCCAATTTTGAGAAGAGCCGATCGAGCATGCAGGGATAGTTTCCCGGCGCCTTCCGGAGGATCCGGCACCCTGCTTCCCGGGCTAACGCCTCACCATAAGGTCGCCGACATGTATCTCCGACAGGCAGTTGATTATCTTGCCGGTGGAAATCGTGTCCCCGGTTTCCACCACAACAACATCTCCAAGTATCTGCGGAGAAAGCTTTCGCTGGTGCAGCAGCAGGCTCAGATTAAAGCGATACGCGTAGTTGATGACCGGAGAATAGGTTCGGTCACTGGTCTTTCCCAATCCGTTTAAATCCCCGGGGTTGAAGCCCGGCTGGGGGCGAAAAACGGTAAAACGATCTCCGGGCTTGATGCCGTCCCGGCTGCCCAGCCCGAAAAAGCAAAAATTGCCGGTGCTCATCTGGCGAACATCCTCTTTACCAAGCAGGATGCAGCCGACCAGGCCGTGCTCGGGCAAGGGGGTCCGGCTTGTGGACAAAGACCCGCTGAATTCCACCTTAGCCTTCGGAGTATAGGGAATAACCAGATCGCCCTTTAGCATACCGTGGCAGGCCACTTGAACCATGGCCATTGCTCTATCGGCGCGAACCGTTTCAATTCGGATTGTTCCGACGTCGATATAATAGTAGCCCAATTTGTCTCCGGAAAGCGGGTCGCGAACCCTCCCTTCCGGACGCACGACGCGCCGAATATCGCCCGGTTTTAACGCGGAAACTTTCGGGCCGTTGAGATGGATCATTTGTCTCTGAGCTGCCAGGGTTGCGATTCCTTCCATCTCCACGCCGGAGACAATGACATCCAGAGGCAACATGGCGTCCTGGATGGATCCGATGCACTCCATCTCACTGGGACTCACAACACTTAACGCATATAGGAGCAGTAGTTTTAGCATGCCCGTCAGATCGGCGCACAGGCGGGGGCTGTTTTGTGGCGATAATCACAAAAACTCAAAGAGGTCTGCATGCGGCCCATCGCTCTCCACCTCTATCCCTTTATTCCTTATCCGCCTTCCCGGCGAAATGCGCGACAATGTGCGATGCGACTTTGGGACCCACATAGGGGGCGAGTTCGCTGAAACCGGCTCTTTTCACGCGCTCCAGGCTTCCGAAGGCGCGCAGCAGGACCTTCTTCCGTACTTCGCCGATGCCCGGAATATCCATCAGCTCGGAATCGAAATCGCGCAATTCGCGGCGCTTGCGGTGGTAGGACACGGCAAAGCGATGCGCTTCATCCCGCATCCTCTGTATAAGGTGGAGAACCGGCGAGCTTTTGGGTAATTCAATGGGGTGATCCTCCCTGCCTTTTAAAAAGACAATTTCTTCTCTCTTGGCGATGGCGGCGACGGGCAGGTTTTCCAGGCCCAGATCCTCCAGCGCCGATACCGCAGCGGAAAGCTGCCCTTTTCCGCCATCGACAAGCACGAGATCCGGCAGACTCCCTTCATCTTCTTCGAGTACATTCTCATAGTGCCGATGTACCACTTCGCGCATGGCCGCGAAATCATCCGGACCCTTTACTGTCTCAATTTTGAATTTGCGGTAATCGCTCCGCTTCATCTCCCCATGGACGCATGCAACCATGCTGGCCACGGTGTCGCTCCCCTGCACGTGCGAAATATCAAAAGTCTCAATGCGCCGGGGCGGCGAGGAAAGTCCGAGCAATTCCTGCAGCGGCTTCAACAGCTCTTCTCCCCTGGGTTTGAGAATGCGGAATCGCGTATCGAAGGACATGCGGGCATTGTGCGTGACAAGATCCAGCATTTCGGATTTGAGTCCGCGGCGGGGCGAACGGATGTACACTCGGCTCCCCTTTCGTTCCGAGAGCCAGGCTTCAAGCACTTCCGCATCCTCGATATCCGCTGGGATGTAGATTTCCTTAGGAGTGAAGGCGTCTTGCATATAGTACTGCATCAAAGCCTGTGAAAAAAATTCACCCGGATCGAAGGAAAGCAGGGCCTCCCAAAAATATTCGCGTCTGCCGACCATGCGCCCGCCGCGCATGGCGAAGACTTCCAGCGCAACCTGAGAACCTTCCTGATGGTATCCAAAGAGGTCGCAATCCTCCTGGCCTTCGAGGGCCATTTTCTGCCGCTCCGATATGTCCCGCACCATGGCGATCCAGTCGCGATAGAGCGCCGCCGCCTCGTAGCGCATTTCCTCGGCCGCCTCATTCATGCGCGCTTCGAGACGGCGGACCAGGTCCTCCGTTTTGCCCGATAAAAATAGCCTTACATCATCCACAGCGCGATCGTAGTCCTTTTTGGAACAGAGGCTGGAAACGCAGGGCCCCAAGCACCGATTCATCTGGTAGTCCAGACAGGGACGCGACGCCATTCCGCTGATCTCCAGATTGCAGGTGCGCAGTTTGAAATATTTGTTGATCAGCTTCAATGTCCGGCGCGCATGGCTGGCAGGCAGGAACGGGCCAAAGTAGACGGCTCCGTCCTTGCGGATTCGGCGCGTGATGAAAATACGGGGATAGGGCTCATTAAGCGTCAGCTTGAGGTAGGGAAAGCTCTTGTCATCTTTCAGTTGAATGTTATAGCGCGGCTGGTTTTTCTTGACGAGAGTGGATTCCAGGATCAGGGCCTCGACTTCACTGTCTGTGACGATGTATTCCAGATCGGCAATTTCCGCAATCAGGTGCCGGGTTTTGGGATCCAGCGGGCGGCTCTCCTGAAAATACGAGCGCACACGCTGCCGCAGTGAACGCGCCTTCCCTACATAAATGATTTTCCCCTGAGAATCTTTGTAAATATAGACGCCGGGCTCCGCCGGCAGATGCTCCAGCTTTTGATGCAGCACAATTTAAAAATAACACAAAAGCGCAAACGAATTGCCGCCGTAATTCCTCATTCGTAATCCGTCATTCGTCATTCAGCGGAGCTTTGCCTTTACGGCTTCGCTGACTTTTCCGCCGTCCACCGGGCGCCCGGCAAAACGGGCCATACAGGCCTTCATTACCTTGCCCATGTCTTTGACGGAGGTTACGCCCAGTTCCGCGATTACAGCGTTCACAGCAGCGGTGATTTCCTCGTCAGTTACGGCCGCAGGAAGGTATTCCTCGATTATTTTTATTTCGGCCGCTTCCTTTTCGGCAAGATCCGGGCGGCCCCCCTTGGTGAACTGCTCTACCGAATCCTTGCGCTGCTTGATCAGGTTCACCAGCACCTGCAACACCTGGGCGTCTTCCAGCTCCCGGCGCGCATCGATTTCCTTGTTCCGAATCGCCGCTTTCATCATGCGCAGTACGCTCAACCGCTCTGCGGCTTTTGACTTCATCGCTGCTGTCAGATCTTCGCTGATTTTGTCCCGTAGACGCATAGTTCCTCGATTCGAGATTCGAGATTCGAGATTTTAGATTCGAATTGTAATTTTCGAATCTTCAACCTTTTCGGTCACTGCCGTTAATACCGACAACATTTCATCGTGAATCCGGCCATTCGATGCCACGACTTCCCGCTCGTAGATTGAGCCGTGATTGCCGCGATAATTCGTGACCCGGCCGCAGGCTTCCCGGACCATCAGATACCCGGCGGCGCAATCCCATGGATTGAGCTTGGATTCCCAGAAGCCATCGAGCCGGCCTGCGGCAACATTACAGAGATCAAGCGCCGCCGATCCGCTTCGTCGGATGCCATGGCAGCGGAGAGCAAAGGCGCAGAAATTGGCCAGATTATTCTCTTCACTGGTGCGAATGTCATAGGGAAATCCCGTTGCCAGGAGACTGTCTCCAAGCGACGCAACTTCGGAAACATGCAGCGCGGTCCCATTGCAAAAGGCGCCCCGGCCGCGCCGGGCGGTGTACAGCTCTTTTCTTAAAGGATCCAACACGGCGCCCCATTCCACTTCTCCGTCAATTTCAAGGCCGATGGAGACGGCAAACACCGGGTAGCCGTGCGCAAAATTGGTTGTACCGTCAAGCGGATCAATGATCCAGCAGACAGTATCCCGCGGCGTATCGCTATGGCGTTCTTCCGCCAGAATCGCATGGCCGGGGAAAGCCCCTCGGATGCGGGCGACCAGCAGTTCCTCAGCAGCAAGGTCAACCTCGGTCACAAGATTAATGGCGCCCTTTTGGGAAACCGCAAAACGGGTGTTGTAGCGCTCCGCGATCAGGTCGCCCGCCTCACGAACAACGGTCAATCCAAGCTGAATCCATTCCTCAATTTTCTGCATATCTCTTCGCTTCAATTCCGGTTCTTCAATCCTGAATCTCGAATCATTCAACAGAATCCATCCGCACCACCTCCACACCTTTCGGCGGTTTGAACCGGAATTCCTTGTTTTCCATCTTTCCATTCAGAATCAGATCCGTCAAAAGAAATTCGGAGGTATTGCCGCCATGTTCATGGATGACAATGCGCCGGAGATCGGATGTTTTCGTATCGATCTCGAGAACCAGATATTCGTACTCCCCTCGGACGGCACGGGGCTTCAACCGGACGACGGCCGTTTGCTCTGCAGTCGGCTTTGTTCTCGATTCCCATGAAACAGAAAAGGTCTTCCGGATATCCGCGCCTCCCAGTAGAAATTCCAGCGGCGTGCCGTGCATGTCGGACGCGGAGAATGGCTGAACGGTGACCTGTCGATCCCGCGGGCTGTAAAGAAAAACCTCCCGGCCATCCGCAATGAAAAGCTTCTCTTCGGGCAATCGGTATTCCCAACGCATGAGGCCCGGGCGCTTCATCCGAAACACCCCGGATTCAATCTGGCGGATGCCCGGAGCGCGGTAGGTCTGCTGAAAGGATCCCGACACGGTTTCGACCGACGCGTACCGTTGCTGCAATGCGGCTACCAACGCATCCGGATCGGAAACAGCCGCAGCAGCGATCGAGGACAGGACGCTGAGAACAAGCAGGAAGGAACAAGCAACGCGCATCGGGTCCACCCTCTTAATCGGAGCCCTGGATTGGAGGCGGGCCGGCGACCTTTTCGACTTCCGGATTCAGGACGGTATCTATGAGGAGAAGTCCGATCCCAATGGTAATGGCCGAGTCGGCAACGTTGAAAGTCGGCCATGAAAAAAAGTCATGGATGTGGAACTCGAGGAAATCCACACCGTAGCCGCGCATAAGGCGGTCCGCGAAATTTCCGAGAATGCCGCCGGTCAGGACAGCCAGCGCCAAGTGCAAAAGCCTGCGCTCCGCAGGCAGATGCAGGCTATAGATTACAACCGCCGTGACAGCGACTACGGCCATGGCGGCCAGAACGTACGGTTTCCAGACGGAAACAACGCTGTCAAACAGCCCGAAGGCCACGCCCGAATTTTCCCAGTAGGAAAGGCGAAGGTAGCCCGGGATGAGGATCACGGGCAGATCCCGATCCAGCTTTGTGCGCACGGCCCACTTGGTAGCGTGGTCAAGCACAAGTATAAACAAGGCAATCAGGTAGTACCGGTTTTTAAACATCCTCTAAACCAATGACTGAGGAACGGCTGCGGCTTTACCGCAACGGTCGCTTCGGAGCATCTAGCCGCATATCGCGTGGATCACGGGTACGCAGCGTTCGCAAAGAGTCGGCCAGGCATTATCTTTGCCCACTTCCACCGAGTAATTCCAGCAGCGTTCGCACTTCTGACCGTCTGCCTTGAAGACCTCTATCTGCAGACTCTCCTGGGAGCCGGTTGTTTCTTCTATCGCAGTCTGCGATACAATGAAGATGTATCTCAAGTCATGAGCGTGCCGGCGCAAAAGAGCGGCGGTTTCTCCAGAAGCGCGGAGTACCACCCTCGCTTCGAGAGAATTGCCGATCATGCCGTTCTTTCTAGCTCCTTCCAGTGATTTCAAGACCGCCTCCCGCACCTCGCGGAGCTTGTCCCATTCCTTCAAAAGATATTCTTCTTCCCCGGAGGTCTGGTGCTTGGGAAACAACAGCACGTGCACAGAATCCGCGCGTTCTTCCTCCGCGCGGCCTTCATACATGGCGTGGTAAACCTCTTCACTGGTAAAGGACAGGATCGGGGCGACCAGGCGCGTGAACGTATCCAGCAATTCCCAAAGCGCCGTTTGCGCCGAGCGCCGCTCCGTCGAGCGGGTGGCGCATGTATAAAGCCGGTCCTTCAGAATATCCAGATAGAACGCCGACATGTCCACCGTGCAGAAATTGTACAGAGCACTGTATACCTGATGAAACTGGTAGTCCTCGTATCCTTTAAGGCATTTTTGGATCAGCAGGCCTTTGCGCGCCAGAGCCCACCGGTCGATTTCCAGCATCTGCTCATAAGGCACACGGTCCGCCTTAGGATCAAAATACGGATGCTCCGGATCCTGCTGGTTGCACAGGTTCCCCAGCATAAAGCGGCATGTATTCCGTATCTTTCGATACGCCTCTCCCAGCCTGTCCAGCAGCTCGTCAAAAATGCGAATGTCTTCCACATAGCTCACGGAGCTTACCAGCAGGCGCGCGATTTCAGCGCCGCGCGCTTTGACCAGGTCGTTGGGATCGATTCCGATCCCTTTGGATTTGGACATGGTCCGGCCTTGTTCATCCAGCGTCCAGCCATGTGTGATTGCGGTGCGGTAGGGAGATTCGCCGCGCAGGGCTACGGCTATCAACAGGGAGCTCTGGAACCAGCCGCGGTACTGATCGCCCCCTTCAATATAAAGGTCCGAGGGCCAGGGCAGATCCTTTCTATTCCCCAAGGCCGCGAGATGGCTGCTGCCCGAATCAAACCAGACGTCGAGGATATCGAACTCCTGCCGAAAGTCCTTGCCGCCGCATTTGCCGCAGACGGTTCCCTCGGGCAAAAGCTCCTGCGGCGTGCGTGTATACCAAGCATCCGCGCCTTCTCTGGCAAAAATAGCAGCGACGTGATCCACGATCGTTTTGCGGAGCAGCGCCTGGCCGCACTCTTGGCAGTAAAACGCGACGATCGGCACGCCCCAGGCGCGCTGGCGGGAGATGCACCAGTCGGGTCTTTCACGCACCATATTGCTGATGCGCTCTTCTCCCCAGGCCGGAATCCAGCGCACTTTCCTGATTGCTTCCAGCGCCTTTTCGCGGAAGCCGTTCTTATCCATCGCAATGAACCATTGAGGCGTCGCGCGGAACAGGATCGGATTATGGCAGCGCCAGCAATGCGGATAGCTGTGGCTAAAGTCTTCCGAGTGAAGCAAGGCCCCGATTTCCCGCATGTGTTCCACAATCTTGGGATTAGCGTCGAAAACGGCCTGTTCGGCAAACCGCTCCACATTACTTAGAAAGCGGCCATTATCATCGACGGGGCAAAGGATCTCGATCCCATAATTCATGCCCGTAACATAATCGTCGTAGCCGTGACCGGGCGCCGTATGTACGCAACCGGTACCTGCATCCAGCGTCACATAGTCGGCGAGAACGAGCAGGGATTCGCGATCAATAAACGGGTGGCGCGCTTTGCGGCGGTCGAGCAAGCGGCCTGCGAAACGGGCTATTTCCTGCGGCTCAACCCAGCCGCATTTTTCGGAGACGGCCTTGAGCAGCTCCGTGGCGACTATGTAGCCTTTGCCGTTGACGCGCACTGCGGAATACTCGTAATCGGGATGGAAGGCTACGGCGAGATTTGCGGGCAATGTCCACGGCGTAGTCGTCCAGATCACCACGGCCCAGTCTCCGCCGGCAAGCGCCGGATTTATGTCCGAAAGATCGGACACTACGGGAAACGCGACATAAACCGAGGGGCTGACGTGATCCTCATATTCAACTTCCGCTTCAGCCAGTGCAGTCTTGCAGGAGAAACACCAGTGCACCGGTTTGAGCCCCTTGTAAACCAGCCCTTTGTCCACGCAATCGCCGAAAGCCCGCGCGATTTCCGCCTCATACTGATGGCTCATGGTCAGGTAGGGCTGCGACCATTCTCCGAAAACTTCCAGCCGTTTGAATCCCTGGCGCTGGATTTCTATGAATTTTTCCGCATACTTACGGCATTCCTTGCGAATGACGGCTTTGCTCAGATCGGCTTTCTTCCGACCCAACTGCTCTTCGACTTTGATTTCAATCGGCAGACCGTGACAATCCCACCCCGGAACGTAAGGCGCGTCGAATCCCATCATCGTGCGCGATTTGACAATTATGTCTTTAATGATTTTATTAATGGCGTGCCCCATGTGTATGGCCCCGTTGGCATACGGAGGACCATCATGGAGGACATAACTGGGACTTCCGGCACGAGCTTTCCGAATCTTCCCGTAGATATCGATCTTTTCCCAATGCCGCAACATTTCCGGTTCGCGTTGCGGAAGGTTTGCCTTCATGCTGAAGGATGTTTTCGGCAGATTAAGGGTGTTCTTGATTTCAATAGTCACAGCCGCATTGTCTCCTGAAAATTTATTACT
>CAZLHW010000144.1:0-8778 GCA_964559085.1 uncultured Acidobacteriota bacterium
AGGGCTCCCACCGCAGCGGCATCGAAGAGAACATGGCGGTTTCCGCCCAGATCAATGCGGCCCGTTGAAGGATCCATCTCGAAAAAATCTCTGAAGCCGAAATTTTCCGCGTGCATTCAAGCAACTCGCCAGGGAGCTTATGGACATAGAACTACCACAAGTGAAACCCACAAATCCAGCCATATGGGCGCAGGCGCGTTTCCGCGGCGGCCCCCGGTTTTCTCCGGAGAATTTTTAAATGAGGCTTGAAACTCTTCGAGTGATGCTCAATAATCTAGTCGGCATTGTTTCCCATATGAAACGATGCCGCTCACGTCTTTTACAGGATAGAGCGAAGTACAACCCAAAAAGGAGAATCGTTCCGAATTACAAAACCTCCTTTCCACCCTTAAATACCCACCTACACCCGAGCGGCGCCCTTTCTCTTCCCGGAGGGAGGGCGCTGATTTTTATCCCTGCTTTTTACGGCTATTGAGCAGAGTACCGAGTTCGCGCGACCGTATCGTCGCCGCTTCAACGGCATCCATGATGGTGGAGCGGAAATTGCCTTTCTCGAGGCTCTTCAGGCCGGCAAATGTCGTGCCTCCGGGTGTGGCCACGATGTCTTTCAGTTCGCTGGGATGTTTGCCGGTCTCCAGGAGCATTTTGGCCGCGCCGAAGACAGTCTGAGCCGCCAGCAAAGAGGATTCCTTCCGGGAGATGCCCAGTTGAACTCCGGCGTCGCTGAGGGACTCAATCATGAGAAAGACAAAAGCAGGACCGCTGCCGGAGAGGCCGGTGACTACATCCATCAGCGCTTCGTTCTTAATAACCACCGCGCGACCGACGCATTCAAAAATGGAAACAGCCCGCTGGAGATCGGAAGCAGATACATTGCGCCCGGGACACACGGCGGCGATTCCGGCCAGCACCGACGCGGGGGCATTCGGCATGACACGGATAATGCCGGATTTATGATGCATTTTGGCCGCGAGTTTTTCGGTCGTGATGCCGGCGGCAATTGAAATAAACAGGTGTCCTTCATGGCTTGAGTTGGCGAGTTCATCCAGCAGATCGTCGATGTTCTGCGGTTTGACGGCGATCATGACGATCGAGGCTTTCTCGACCACCTCGACATTGGAAGTGGTGACGCGTATGCCGTAGGTCCTCGACATATGATCCAAACGATCCTGGCTGATGTCGCTGGCGATGATGTCCGATTTTTTCACTTTGCCGGACTGTATCAGGCCGCGTATCAACACTTCTCCCATATTTCCGGCGCCAATCATTCCAACCACTTTTCCACTCAGCATGCATTCCTCCTATTTTGATTTGGGATTTTTGAATTGCGGCCGCCGGCCCCGGGGCCTACTTCGGCGCTCCCGTAACCTTGCAAATCACGGCGGTAATGTCGTCGATTTGAGGGAGTCCCTCGGCATACTCCCGCACGGCTTTAAAAAGTTTCAGGATGATTTCCCGCGAAGACTCTTCGCGGTGCGCGTGAATGAATTTCAGCGCCGCCTCAATCCCAAACCAGCTCTGACCGGGCTTTTCCGCATCGGTTACGCCGTCGGTCAGCAGCGCGAGAATATCGCCGGGCTGAAGCATAATGGGATCGCTGCATCCGAATTTATGGTTTGGAAGAAAACCCAGCGGAATATCGGTGCTTTCCAGAACGCGCTTGGTCGCGCCGCTGGAATCGAGTATGTATCCGGGCGTATGTCCGGAATTGGCATAGACAAGGGTCCCGGAACTCGGGTGCAGCAAGCAGAAGAGCAGGGTCGCGTAGCGCCCCTGCTCCATGTCGTTTGCCAGTGCGGTGTTCAGCGAGGAAAGAATCTCGCCGAGATCCGTACTCTGCTGGGCATAGGCTCGAAGGTAGGCCCGCAATTCCGCCATCAGCAAGGCCGAGCTGAAGCCGTGGCCGGACACATCCCCAATAACAATTCCCACGCAGTCGCCCGGCAGCGGCATAAAGTCAAAGTAAGCGCCGCCGGTTGCATCCGCGGGAAATGCGGCGCCGGCCATATCAAACCCCTGTATCTGCGGCGGGGGCGTTCGGTAAAACTGCTGCTGCACGGCGCGCGCCAGGCTCATTTGAAACTGTTGTTGCTGCAGCTTGCGCAGATCCGTCACATCCTTGATGACCGTGACAAAATGCGTGATTTTCCCCGTCTCATCCCGCATGGGAGTGATGGTCTGCTCCGCATAAAATATTTCACCGTTTTTCTTCCGGTTGACAATGGTGTTGCGATAAACCTTCCCGGAAAGAATGGTCGTCCATAGCTCATGGTAAAAAGCGTCGTCGTGAACACCCGATTTCAGTATCATCGGGGTACGGCCCAAAGCCTCCCGACTGCTGAAGCCGGTGATGGTTTCAAAGGCCGGATTCACAAATTCGATCCGGGCGTTGTTGTCGGTAATGATGATGCCGTCGGCCGTCTGTTCCACGGCGTTCTTTAAAATCCGGAGCTGCGATTCCTTTTGTTTTTTCTCCGTGATATCCCAAAAAACCACGACGCTTCCGCGTATTTTCCCCGCATGGTTCGGCAGCGGGTTTGCCTGTACCGCAATCCAGATCCCGTTCGGACAGCGCTCGTTGCGCACAAAGATCTCCGTCTCAGGAACCGCTTTTCCTGCAAGCGCCGCGGTTGCAGGCAAGGTTTCGTAGGAATAGGGCGTCCGTCCATCGGCGTGGTACCAGCCCTGAATTTGCTTCCAGGACTTTGAAGAGTCTTCCGCGCCCATTCCGAGGACGGATCGGGCCGCATCGTTGCGGATCAGAAATTTGCCGTCCCTGTCCGCAACAATAACGCCGGCCGCAATGTTATAAACTGCCGCGCGAAAAGTCTGGATGGTCTCAATTAAAAACTTTCCGTACTGAGCCGTGGTGAATTCATTCTTCATGCGGGGCACCTGACTCATCCCAAAAATCTCTTCATAAACTCTATCACAGGCTCCAGGGTTCCCGAATCCGGCGCGCGCAATCCTCCTTCTATTTCATGTTGGCGAATCCCAGTTCCAGATCGGCGATGATGTCGCGGGGATCTTCAAGCCCTACCGACAGGCGGACGAGCTCATCAATAATGCCCAGCTGATAGCGCTCCTCACGGCTGAGATTATAATAGCTGTTGAGCGCCGGGTGGGTGACAAGGGTTTCCGGGCCGCCCAGGCTCGGGCCCAGCATGCACAGTTTCAACCCATCGAGAAATTTCAGCGTCTGCTCGAGGTCGCCGTTGACCTCGAACGTCACGACAGCGCCGAATCCTTTCATCTGTTTTGCGGCGAGTTCATAGTGCCGATGGCTTGGAAGCCCGGGATAGTACACGCGCCGGACCTGGGGTTGCCGCTCGAGAAATTGCGCGATTTGCATCGCGGAATTGTTGAGCCGTTCCATTCGCATGCCGAAGGTCTTAAGCCCCCGAATCAGCAGGTAGCAGCTCATGGGATCCGCAACGCCGCCCGTCATGCGCCGCCACTGGTAGATCGGTTCCGTGGCTTTTTCCGATCCGAAGGCCGCGCCGGAAAGAATATCATTGTGCCCGGCAAGGTACTTTGTGGCGCTCTGGATGACGATGTCGACGCCGCGTTCAAGCGGCCGGCTGTTGTAGGGAGTGGCGAAAGTGCTGTCAATGACGCTGAGCACATTATGCGCGCGGGCAATCCGCACAATTTCGTCGATATCGGCGATGTTGAGATAGGGATTGGTGGGGGATTCCGAAATAATCAGGACGGTGGAAGGCGTGACCGCTTTTTCCATCGCCTCATAATCGCCCATGGGAACGACCGTGCAGCTGATGCCGAACCGGGGCATGACGCGCTTGACCATAGCCAGAGTCTGTTTGTAGGCATCATCCGTGATAATGATGTGCTGCCCCTGGGTGCAGTTCGAAAGAATGGTGGCGGAGACCGCGCTCATGCCGCAATCGAAAAGAACGCAACGTTCGGCTCCCTCCAGAGCCGCAAGCTTCAATTCGGCGGCCTGCCGCGTCGGATTGCCGTAGCGCCCGTATTCGTAATGATCAATCTCGCCGTTGGCAAAAGAAACCATTTCCGCAACGTCTTTAAAGACGAAGGTGCTGGTGTAATCGATGGGAGTCGTAATGCTGCCCATCCAGCGTTTCTCTCCGCAATGAACTGCAATTGTGTCACGATGCCCGTTGGGACGATGCGTAAAGTCATTCATACCTGTCTCCGAAATGATCTCAAATTAGTGCTGACAACCGGATCTCGATGCCCCGCCGTCGACGCTTCTCCCGGCACTTCCGGCAATCGGGCGCAAGGCCGGCAAATCAACCGGAAAGCAAAGCCGGGAGTATATTATTATGATCCAAAATCCGCCGTTGTTCAGATAAATCTGCGCATTTGAGGTTGGACGGCCGCAGGTTTCTGCTACAATCTCGGGACAAGCGGAGGTGAATCTGGCCTGGTGGCCGGCCTGGACTTCAAATCCAGTTGTGGTTCACCGGAAGGTGGGCTGGGTGGGTTCGATTCCCATGCACCTCCGCCAGTTTAAATGACGAATGACGCTTTACGGACGGCGAATTAAAAACCACACCCGAATACAACCCCCCGGAATACAGGTATCGCGCTCCCTTCTTCATTGGTTTTCGTGCGTATAATTGGATCTTCTTGCATCTCCCATTTGTTTTCCTGAAAGGGGTCTGCGCAGGCATTCCTCCCCGTGAGCCTCTCGGCAGTCGGCCGGCAGAAAGGCTTTTCCGCAAAGATACAAATACAGGGCTTCAAATACATCCCGGTAGTTTGCATAATAGTGCCATGCACTATGGAGCAACAGTCTGGTCGCCGGCCATTCGTTTCGGCCTTTTTCCTCAAGCGGAAGACGAGTATCTGCAGCGTCCGGCCGGTTCAGTAAACTTATGCGGAGATTGAATCATGAGAGCAAATACAAATTCTCAGCTTTCTGATGCACCTGAAGCCCGCACAATCCGGTTTCTGCCACTCCCTATCGTTGGGATTTTCGCGCTGGCGATCGGC
This sequence comes from uncultured Acidobacteriota bacterium, assembly GCA_964559085.1. GTDB lineage: Bacteria > Acidobacteriota > UBA6911 > UBA6911 > UBA6911 > UBA6911. Next base: position 4,978 of record CAZLHW010000144.1, read on the forward strand.
CTGTTTGCCGATCGCCCGGCTAACAATGGCCTGGCCGGCCCGGCGTTCGCAGGCTCTTTTGTGACTCAGGGACAAGGCAACTATATCGACGAAGAAGAAGAAAAGGCCTACCGCGCGGCATTAAAGGAACCGGACCCGCAAAAGCGCGCCGAGCAGATGTTCGCTTTTTATCAGAAATATCCGAACTCGCCTCTGATGACGGCGGAGGATTTCGCAAGCATCAAACCCTTTGAGGAAGAAAACAGCGCTTATTATGCAGCCACTCAGGAGCCTGATCCGGAAAAACGCGGCGCCCTGCTGATCGAATTTCTTCAGAAGCACCCGGACTCGAAACTGAATGTTTATATCCGCCAGGAGTACGCAAAGGCGCTGGATCAGGCATCGCAGTCGAAAAAATACGAAAGCCTCGAATCGCTTTCGGAAAAATGGCTCAAGCTCTATCCCGACAATCCCGAGACTTACGCGTATCTTGCGGAGGCAACCTTAAAACTTCAGAAGCATGAGAGATACGCTCAGAGTCTGGAGGCGATTTATGCCGGCAAACCCTCGCCCGACCTGGCGAAGGAAATTTTCGCAAGCTATCAAAAAACGGAAAATAGGAACAAGCAGAAAGAATGGGCCGAGAAGCTGTTTTCGATGCCCGAATTCGCCGCCGATTACATGCTTCGCTTTAATTATGCGACCCAATTTCTCGCGGATAAGAATTACCCGAAAGCCGCAGAATATGCGCAGCTGACCCTGAAAGCCCTCGATCAGGCCGACAAAACGGCCGCGCACACCGAGCCGCAGCGGCAGAAGATCCGTCGAGCCAGCCATCAGGTAATTGCAACGGATCTGATGGAAAAAGGGAATTTTTCGGAGGCAATTGCCGCATTTAAAAATGCGATCGCGGCAGAGGCCTATGATGAGGGCTACTACAAGATCGGACAATGCCTCGAAAATCTCAAGCAAATCGACGACGCCATGATTTACTATGCCAAAGCGGCCCTGATGGGCGGGGAGTATGCAGAGAGAGCCAAAACCAGGCTGGAGCTCCTGTATAAGGCGCTCCACAACGACACCCTGATCGGGATCGACAAAGTGTATACCAAAGCCAAGGAAAAACTTGGGACCTAGATTCGCGGGAAAAAGCGGCCCGTTCTGGCGGCATAGCCGCGATACTCCTCGCCAAAAACGGCGTCCATCATCGCTTCCTCATTGCGAACCAGGAACCAAAAGGCAACATACAATAATACCGGCAGCAAAAGCATAATCCATGAATTGAACATCAAGACAAAGCCGGGCGTTGCCAGAAGCAAACCTCCGGCATAAATCGGATGACGTACAAACCGGAAGGGGCCTGTCGTGCAAAGCCTGCGGTGGACCCACCACTTACGGACGGCAGACAAGCACCATAGATGCCAAAAGATCCATATTGCAAGCAGGCCTCCCCCCAGGGCGCAAAGCGGTTCCGGATTGCTCAATATTTTCGCGGGCCCAAATTTCCTATCCAGCACCCATAAAAGAGCAAATGCCATCAGCCCGATTATCAAGCCAATCGGTCCGACGCCAAAACGCCTCTGATATCGGCTGATCCCCATAATGCCAGGCCCCGCACGATTGCTTAAAGGTTATGGCAAAGCAAGCACATTCTACCCCCCAAAAGGAATCCCGGGTGATTCATTGTTTAATCTTTGTTATAGTTTTGCAGCACCGGTATGTACCTGTTTCCCAATGGCTTCCCACAGGATTGAAAACACCGACATGAATATAGCCGATCGAAAACGACGCATTTTAGTTGTCAGCCGGGACAGCGAACTGGCGGATCTTGTTCATAAAGCAGCCGACGGCGCCCTGGTCCTGGAATATGCAGTCGGCATTGCCGAAGCGCAGAAAAAGCTTCCTGAACTCCGGCCGGACCTTATCATCCTCGGCAGGCTGGATCCGCAACAGGCGCTCCTGTCCTTCTACCGGGACCTGCGGGAAGGATGGATCTCGCACCATGCTTCGATCCTTATCGTGGAGCGCCATCCCGAGGAAAATTCCGTCCGCATATTGAGCGACGAGAATCTGAGTATGAGCATCGGCGGCATGCCCTTTGCGGCCGGATCCGTCAGTCCGACGCTGCCGGCCGAGCAGCTTGTTCCGGCCCTGAAGAAAACGATCGCGGATAAGCTGAAGGCGCGGGAAAACCGCTTCAGGAATTCCATGTTGGATCCGGAACGCTTCTGCCTTGTCTGGGAGCAGATACCGGGACCCGGCGCTTTTGAGATGCGCCAGGAGATGGTTCTCGAAAACGCGCGGCTTGCAGCCCGCAGCGGCAAGGTATGCGCGATCAGCATCACGGACAATCCGGGCGGGAACCCGGCTATTGCCACAGACGTCCTGTGTGCCGAAATTCTCCGGGCCGGCATCGAGCCCGTGGTGCATATTGCGATGCGCGACAAGAGCCGGAACCAGGCAGAAAGCCTTCTGTTCCAGCTGACCGCGCTGAACATCAACAACGTCCTGATATTGACCGGAGACTATCCCTCCGAACTCGGATTCACCGGAAAATCCAAACCGGTATTCGACCTGGATTCGGTGAACGGCTTGCGGCTCGTTGCGGAAATGAACCGAGGCATGGAGCGCGAAATCATGCGCAAACGGGTCCGGCTGGCAGCCAGCAACTTCTTTGCCGGCGTCGCCTTCAGCCCTTTCAAACAGATGGAAGCGGAGGTGATGGGGCAATACTACAAAATGCAGAAGAAGATGGAAGCGGGAGCGGATTTTGTCATTACGCAGGTCGGATACGACGCGCGCAAATTGCACGAATTCCAGGTCTGGATGAAAACAAGAAACTATCGGATCCCGGCACTGGCAAGCATCTATGTGCTCTCCTATCCGGTTGCAAAAACGATGCACGAAAACCGCGTTCCGGGGTGCGTGGTGACCGACAAGCTCCTCCGCACTATCGCGGCGGAGTCTGAAAGCAGCGATAAGGGCAGACAGGCGCGACTGGACCGCGCAGCCAAGATGTATGCCCTGGCCAAAGGAATGGGTTATAAGGGAGCGTATATCAGCGGCCAGGGGCTGCCTTTTGAGAGCGTTGAATACATTGTATCCAAAGGAAATGAGCTCTCCGGCTCGTGGATGGATTTGTTGCCGGAGTTTGATTATCCTCAGGACAAGGGATTTTACCTCTTTATGCCGGATGCGAAAACCGGCCTGAACACCGCGACGCCCGCCGTCAAAACGCAGAAGCCGAAACAGCCTCCGGTGTATTTATTGTCGCGGATGATTCACACTGTGATTTTTGAACCCAAAAGCCCGCTGTTCAAGCAAATGCAGCGGCTCATGCAGTTTGTGGATTCGTCGCGCCTTCGCTATAAGCTCTTCCATTACTTCGAGCGATTCAGCAAAACATCTCTTTACGGATGCAAGGATTGCGGAGACTGCGCGCTCTTTGACGGGGCCTACCTTTGTCCTGGCTCTCAATGTCCGAAGGATCAGCGCAACGCGCCCTGCGGCGGGAGTTATCAGGGCTGGTGCGAAGTCTATCCGGGGGAGCAACTCTGCGTCTGGGTCAAAGCCTATTTGCGCCTGAAAGCGCGACACGAGGAAGATACGATCGCCAGGTACATTGTACCGCCCTGCAACTGGGAGCTCTGGCAGACCTCGTCCTGGGTGAATTACTTTCTCGGCAGAGATCACAGCGCGAAGCTGCGGGGGATAGAGGGGAGGCCGAAGAGGGGTCAAGGGGCAAAGGGATAAAGGATCAGAGGGGAGGCCGTCGGTTGCGCCGGCGTCGGTTGTTATGGCGGGGGCAGCGGCCGGATCCGG
>CAZLHW010000145.1:0-8735 GCA_964559085.1 uncultured Acidobacteriota bacterium
GCGCCCCGAGCCCCGAAGGTGCAAGGCAGTGCAGATTTGGATGCATGCGTTGGCGATTACGCCCAGATTGTGCCGATTGCCGGCGCCGTAAGCGCCGCAGGCGCGCGGCAGAGCAGCCCAGGCTGAAGGATGCGAAGCATCCGGAGGCCTGGGTTGCCGGCCAATAGATCCATCAGCCATGAAAGGGCGGCGCAGTCTGCTCCGCCCCTGTAACCCGGGCCGTCCTGGGCTTGATAAACAAGGAATGAACTGTCTGCTTGACATCGGAACCGCCGGGCCCTTATCGTTTCAACTTTTGTGTTGCGATTACGGTTTGGGGAAGGAGAAATGGAATTTAGCAGAAGACCGATTCAGCGCGGGTACACCAACAGAATTCTTGAAATCGATTTGACATCAAAATCGATAGCGGCTCGAGAGCTGGATGCCCGGGAGCGCGATTATTTTATCGGCGGCCGCAGCCTGGGACTCTATCTTCTGCACAAAGCAATTACGCCGCACACAAAGGCATCCGACCCGGAAAACCCGTTCATCGTTGCCAACGGTCCGCTGGGCGGCATCCCGCAGTTTCCCGGAACCGCCAAAGCAATCGCGGTGTCGCTGTCTCCCCTCACCAATATCCCCGGAGTCTCCAATTTCGGCGGATACTTCGGCGCCTATCTGAAATACGCCGGATTTGATGCGCTGTTGGTGACCGGCAAGGCCTCCCGCAACGTCCTCATTGTCATCAACGGTTTCAAGAATACGGTGAAGATCGAAGACGCCCCGCCGCAGAATGAGGCCTTCAACCTCGAGCAGCGCCTTGCCGAACACTTCACCGCCGCAGGCTACGACAAAAAGCACCTTGCTTTTCTGTCCACGGGCATCGGCGCCGCCAATACAGCCTACGGCTGCATCAACAGCCACTATTACGATGTAACCAAGCCTGTGAATGGGCACAAGGGACTGTTCCGCGTAAAGCAGGCCGGAAGAACCGGCATCGGCTCGGTGATGTGCGATAAAAAGATCCTGTCCGTCGTTGTCCTCGCCGAGCACGCGCACGGAGAGAATCCCTACGGCGCGGCCGACTGGGAGCGCGTCCGAAAGGCTGGAGCCAAACTGCAGAAAGTGGTCCGCGAGGTGGACCCGCAATCCTTAAGAATGAGCCGGAAAGGAAGCGCAGGCCTCATCAGCTTTATGAGCAAGGATGAGTACAGATCCCTTCCCGTCCACAACTTTCAAACCGGAACGGATCCGCGCGCCGGGCTGATCTGCGGCAAGTATTATGAGGAACACCTGTTCGACCACCGCGGGATGGATGGATGTTTTCCGGGCTGCAACCTGCAATGTACAAAAGGCGGCCGGGTCACGCTGACAAGCGGCCCTCATGCAGGCCGCGAAGTCTGGGTGGACGGCCCGGAATATGAAACCGCCGCCGGCTTCGGCTCCAACCTCGGCATATGGAATGCCAAGTTCATTATGGAAGCCAACTGGCATTGCGACAACTACGGGATTGATACCATTACCACGGCATGCGAAATCGCCTTTCTCATGGAATGCTTCCAGCGGCGCTACCTCAATGAACAAGACGGAGAAGGGATCGCGCTCACCTGGGGGGATGAAGCCGCCACGCTGGCCTTCATCCACCAGCTGGCCCTTGGCAAAACAGAGATGGCGCGCGCTGCCGCCAAGGGAATGAAACCTCTGGCCGATTGGGTGGCGTGCAAACACAAGGACCGGACAGGCGAGGACATCCGACAGGAGCTCGAGACCTTCGCAATGCAGACCAAGGGATTGCCCGTTTCCTTCTACCGAACCCACCGATCGCTGTCCATGCAGGGCTCTTATGCGGCGGCCAGCGATATCGGAGCGCACCACGCGGCCGCATGGCTCATCAAAGCCGACCTGCTTGGTGCATTCCCCACATTTGAAGCCAAAGCGCGCGCGCTGATCAACTACCCGCGCGTCCGGCTCGGCAACGATAACATGGGAGTCTGTAAACTGCCCTGGGTGGATGTGTTCAACCCGGAATCTTCCACCTATGCCGGAACCGATATCTATATCAATCCTGCGTCCCAGGAGATTTACGCCGATTTTTATAACGGCCTTCTGGGCACCGACCTCACCTGGGAAGAAATCTTCGAACAGACGGATCGGGATATTAATCTGCAGCGCGTGCTGAACGTTTTGTCCTACGGCCGCGACACAGGCAAACAGGATTGGATTCCCGATCGTGCCATCGGCCCCACGGATGATGCGCTCTACGAAGCCGAAGCCGATTTTAATGACCGGGATCTAGCCAAACGTCTAGGCCGGCCTGTGGAAGCATTGAACGGCATGCCGACCCGGCGCAAGCGCGCGCTTTTGATGCAGTACCGCAAGGAAGAACTTCGCAAGCTTATCAACAAATATTATCAGGAGCGCGGATGGAATTCCTGCGGCATTCCGCTGCCCGATACTTTGAAGCGGCTTGGGCTGTGGGATTTTTTAAAGGATGACGCCCGCGCCATTCTCATCGAGCTCACCCGCTGACGGCGCCCTCGGTTTCAAAGGCGGGTCTTTATTGCGATGAATCCAGACGGCGTTTCAGCTGTTGCACTTCCCGGCGCAGTTTCTTTTCTCTCGAATGGATGGAAAAAAGATAAACGGCCAGGATGATCCAGATAGCCAGAAAAGCGGCAAATAGAAAATGCATCGGATTCATTGCAAGCGCTCCTTAATGTACGGCATCGGCCTGCCGCTCGAGCGTCTCCACATCATCCCGCAGGGACTGAAGAAAAAAGCGCCGGCGGAGAAGATAAACCAGGAGAACCAGAAAGGCTGTCAGGCACACATAAAACGCGGGCCTCATTGCCGGAGACAGGCCTCCGGTTTCAAGCATGGGAGACGGATGGATATCGCGCCACCACCGGATGGAAAACCATACCAGGGGCGCATCCACAAAGGCGACAATTCCAAAAACCGCCGATACCATCGCCCTGCGATCGGGATCCTCGATGTAGTTCCGTATCAGCATATACGCTATATAAAGCAGGCACAGAATCAGCGAGGCCGTCAGTCGCGGCGACCAGGTCCACCAAATAAACCACACGGGCTTCGCCCAGATGGGCCCCGTGATCAACACCATAGCCAGGAACACCACTCCAATTTCCGCCGCGGAGACCGCCAGATTATCCCACCAGCGTTTTTTTCTTATCACATACATCAGCGACGCCGTGAAGTTGACTGCAAAGGCGCTCAGTCCCGTAATGGCCGCCGGCACATGAAAATAGAATCTGCGCCGGAGGTCGCCCTTCGGGTTCTCCCGCGGCGCCCCGATGATGGCCATATAGAGAGCCAGCGTCATTGGCAGGATGAGAATAATTCCCAGTACGGCGTCCAAGCGAAGCTGAGATCTCTCGCCCATCGCTCAGTCCTCCAGAACATGCTCGAACAGGAGATACGCTAAAGTCACAAAAACCACCGTAAAAACCGTCATGATGGTGAGCGGCAGTTTCAAGGCACCGTGATCGCCCGCATTCAGAATGGCGTCGGTTGCTTCGACAGCATTGATCAATACCGGAAGAATAACGGGAAAAAGGATCAAAGGCAGAAGGACTTCTCTCATTTTGGTATTCACGGCAATTGCAGAGAGGAGCGTGCCGACGGCCGTAAAACCGAGCGTGCCGACAAGGAATACCAGGATCAGCCAGGGTATTTCGCTCCAGACAGTCAGGTTGAAAAAATCCAGGCTGAAGAGAAACAAAATCATTTCGGAAATCAGCATAAAGACCGACGCGGCCAGCATCTTCCCGAGATAAATGACACCGCGATCCACCGGAATCATAAGCAGGCCCTGCAGGCAGCTGTTTTCTTCCTCCGCGGCGAACATGCGGTTTAATCCCAGCGTGCCTGAAAAAGCGAAGGACGCCCAGAGAATTCCCGGCACCGCCGAACGCATGGATTCTCGCGCCGAGGACAAGGCAAAGTTGAAAATCACCAGGACAACCACGCCGAAAAATAACATGGAATTGAACGAATCCTTCGTCCTCAGTTCAATCAACAGGTCCTTTTGGAAAATCGCCCAGATTTTACTCATAAAATTTTTATTCCGCGTTCGGCCCGGTCCAGCCTATGCCTGCGTACCCAGAACAAGGCGATACTGTTCCCGGAAGGCATCGAGCGACAGGGATTCCTTTGGCACGTCAAGGGCCGCGATCCCCTTCTCGATTACAACAAGCCGATCCGCCATTTCATACCCGGCCTGCACATCATGGATTGTCATGATGCATATCTTTCCCTCAGCCCTGGCACGCCGGAGGTAGTTCTTCAGAAACTCCGATCCGCCCTCATCCAACCCTGTGAAGGGTTCATCCAGGAGCAGAATGGAGGGGTTGTGCAGGAAAGCTCTGGCGATGGCCAGGCGCTGTTGCATGCCTCTGGAATAATGGCGCACCGGCTCCGTCTCCCGTCCGGCCAGTCCCACCTCCTCGATTCTTCGCGTCAAAGACTCTTCGTCATCGGCCGCATCCATAAGGCGCGCGTAAAACCGCATATTTTCGAGCGCCGTCAAATCCGGGTATAAAACCGTGTCATGCGAGAGGTACCCTATTGCGCCCCGGACAAACCGCGGCACAGCATTTCCGATCGGCCGAATCCGGCATGTGCCGACGGATGGCCGCGTTAATCCCGCAAGAATTCTGAGTAATGTGGTCTTCCCGGCGCCGTTTCTTCCAAACAGGGCAATGGATTCACCGGCGCCGACCGTCAGATTGAGATCGCGTAATGCAGTGACCTTGCCGTAGTATTTTGCCACCCCCCTGACTTCAATCACATTCGTCATACGCTACATTTTTAGGAGCAGAGAAATCCGGCGCAGCCGCTGTTTATACTCTTCGCGCTGCCTTGCGTATTCCTGCCGGTCCAGCGTGTTGATTTCGTTTCGATGATCCAATTCCGCGATTGCATTCAACAGTTTTTCCCGGAGGGCTTTCAGGTCTCGGATCCGCGAATTCGCAGCCGTCCCCGTTTGTGCCTGCATGCGGCTCACTCCATACCAGAGCGCCAGCACCAACCCCATCAGCATCAGAGGCCCGAGCACGCGCGCGCGGCGGCCGACAGCTTCCGGCAACGCTTTGATCTGTGGTTCTCCGGCCTCTTCGGCGGCAGTGTCGGCAGGGACGGCAGTGCCTCCGGAAAATGTCCAGGAGATTTCGGATCCGGCCTTGAGAGACTCGATCCGGTAGATGGAAAAATTCTGCCGCGTATCGGCGGACACCTTGGACAATCCGGTTCCGTCCAGGGCGATGTCCGCGGGGCTCAACCCGATATCCATGGAAGCGATGTCGTAATAAATTTTCCCCGTATAGACATATTTACGGCCGGCGTAGGGTAGAATCCGCTGCACTTCAAATGTTGTCTCTCCAGGCTTCAGCGGATACTGGCTGTAATAGCTCCGGCCGTCCGCGCTCTCCAGCGCGGCCTGAATAACGGGCATTCGGGAACCCGGAGCCGTGACTCGTATTTTGGGAACCTCCAAAATACCGTCCGGTTTTGAAAAGCGGTAGCTTCCTTCCGGGTTCAGAACCGTTTTGGGAGGACGCGTCGTGTTTTTGATCGTGATAGTCTCGAGGGAATGCAGCTGGTCGCCGACGATCTGAAATGCTATTCCCGCGCGCTCGACCTTAATTCCTTCCAGAGACGTTGTCGGCTCGAAAACCTCTATTTCTACGGAAGCCCGGCCCGAAGCGTCCATATTGAACTGGCTGTGGTAATTTACGTCTTTGTAAATTGCCCGAATCATCAAACGTCCCGATTCCGGGAGCCCCTCCATGCGAAATCGGCCCGCCGAATCCGTGGTCGTGGTCTTGACAATATTCATTCCGGCTCCCAGCTCGACCAGGTCCAGTTCCACAGAACGGGGGATGATGGACGGATCCGTCCCGTTGATCACCCGGCCTTCCACGATCCCCTTCTGCTGCGCATAGGCCGCAGAAAGAAACATGAGCCACGTCAAAATCAGAGGAAGCATTTTTGTTTTCATTTTTTATAACCGCTGACCGCAATCCGCGCAGAATCTTTTCCCGGCGACAACTTCTGCGCCGCACGAGGGACACCTCGACTGTTCTTTCCCGCGAGCCGGACCTGAGAGGAAGAGCCCGGCCTTCCGCGAAGCAATTTCTTTTTCAAGGGTGTCGTCCAGATCGCCCGAAGCCCCCAGCTGATCCAGTTTCGCCAGAATTTTAGCCGCATCATTTTTATAGTCCGCTTCAAGCCGGCGAAAGTCCGCATCGGAAAGCCTTCCCATCGCATGCTCAAATTCAAGATCCTTGATAGTGCGGTAGATTACACTCTTTCGATCCATCAGGCGATCAAGCTCTGTTTCCGGCAGAAGATCAACATCCGCCGCTGTTTTTGAATCGCGGAAAAGCGGCGTGACGACGTATATCCCCGCCAGCACGGCGATCATTGCACAAAGCAACCACAACATCTCATTCTCCTTGTCGGCCGGCAGCATGCGGCCGGCATCCTGACGTCAACAACACTGCCGACTACCGACCGCCGACTGCTTTATCCGGCAGCAAGGTTATGATCGAGCCCAGCACCAGGACAGCCGCACCGAACCAGACCCAAAACACCAGCGGATTCACGTGCGCCGCAATTTCAGCCTTGGAATCCTCCGTCATGCCCGCAAAAACCACATACAGGTCTTCCTTCGGCGTGCTGTGCAGCGCAACAATCGTCGTCGCCTGCGGGTTTTCCCCTTTAAAGATCCGCCTTTCAGGCTTCAAAGTGCGGACAAGCCTGCCGTTGCGATACGCTTCCACTATGGCGCGTCCGTACCGATAGGTCGGCGTCTCCCCTTCCTGATAGCCGGTCATTTTCAGGGAATAGCCGCCGATGTGTATCTCCTGGCCGGCTGCCACTCGCTCCGTAATCTCGCGGTTGAAGGCGTTGCCTGCAAAACCTATGAACATGAGTGCGATGGATAGGTGGATAATGTATCCGCCGTAGCGCCGCTTGTTTTTCAGCATCAGGTTCGTCGCCGTGGCGATCGGATTCTCTCCTCTGGTTTTCATGCGCACGCGCGCGCCTTTATAAAATTCCTCCACGATTGTCGCAATAACGAAGGCGCAAAGCGCGAGGCAGACCATCGCATAGAAATTCCTGACGCCGGCAGCCAGAAGTCCGGCGCCCGTAATCACGAAAAAAACAACGGGCCGGACCAGCGATTTTTTCAGGCTTGCGGGCGACGTTCTTCTCCACGCGAAAAGCGGCCCGACGCCGGTTAAAAAAAGCAAAATCAGGCCTATGGGGATATTGACTTTATTAAAGAAAGGAGGGCCGACGGAAATCTTGGCGCCCTGAATCCATTCCGAGATTGCGGGGAACATCGTCCCCCAGAAAACCGCAAAGCAGGCAACGATCAGGATGAAATTATTGAAAAGAAACGCGCTCTCGCGCGACATCACCGAGTCGAGGCGCCTCTCGCTCTGCAAAAACGGCCGTCTGTCGATAATCAGATAGAGGGTCACAACCAGAGCCAAAATCATATAGGCCAGCAGAAACATTCCAAGGTTCGAATCTGCAAACGCGTGCACCGAACTCACAATCCCGCTGCGGGTGACAAAAGTGCCGAAAATGCCGAGCAGAAATGAAAGGAGGACAAGGAAAATATTCCAGACTTTCAGCATCCCTCTTCTTTCTTGAACGATAATCGAATGAAGGAATGCGGTACTCGCAAGCCACGGCATCAGCGAGGAATTCTCCACCGGATCCCAACCCCAGTAGCCTCCCCATCCCAGAACAACATAGGCCCATTTGCCGCCCAGCAGGATGCCCACCCCCAACATCAGCCACGTAAACAGGGTCCAGCGGCGAGTCGTGCGGATCCATATATCGCCCATCTGCTTTGTCGCGAGGGCGGCAAAGGCAAACGCGAACGGCACCACAAAACCGATGAATCCGAGGTACAGAATGGGAGGGTGGATCACCATCGCCCAGTGGTGCAGCAGCGGATTAAGGCCCCGGCCGTCAGCGGGAACAAAAACCTGTGTGGACCCGTCGGCAAAAACCTGAACCAGCTGATCAAACGGATTTGAAAGAAAGAAATTGAGGAAGAGGAAGACCGACAGGTTGAAGGCAAGCACCGCAAGTACGTAGGGCATCATGACGCGATAGCGGAACCGGTTCTGCCAGGCGACAAGGGCGCTGAGGACGGCTGTAAAGAAAACCCAGAGCAGCATCGATCCGTCATGCGCGCCCCAGATCGCCGCAATTTTGTAAAAAATCGCCAGATCCCGGCTGCTGGATTGCGCCACGTGCGACGTGGAAAAATCATTCGTCAGCAGAAGACCGAGCAGTGACAGAAAGGCCAGCGTCACGCTTCCGGCAGCCGCATAGACCGCGCGTTCGGCGCTGCGCAGGATGCGGCCCTGTTGCAGCCATGCCGCAAAAACGGCCGCCAGAAATGCAAACACCGAAAGACAAAGGCTGAGGAGGAGACAAAAGTTGCCGAATGAGGCCATGCGTTTTTTCCTGAGAATTCAGAATTCGGGAGTAAAGAAGAGCCGATGCAAGCGCCATGGGTTCCGTCTCCTGAATTCCTACATGCGCTCCGCTTGAGTTGAACCATTAAGGGGTGCTGCGTTTTTCGTATTCCGCTTCATACTTTGAAGCGCATTTTGCTTCGATATGGCTGGCTTGAAAAACGCCTTCCGGAGACACGGTGCCTTCCACCAAAGCTTTGGTTCCGTCCTTGAAAGTATCCGGAATCACAT
>CAZLHW010000146.1:0-5545 GCA_964559085.1 uncultured Acidobacteriota bacterium
TTCAATTCCGCGCGCCAATTATGCTTGTTCATCGCAGACAGCCGGTATTCCATCAACTCGCGGAAATACTCAGGCGCCCGGATACCTTTCAATCTGCTGAGTTTGTCATGAACGGCGGAAATTTCACCAAGCTCTTTCCGGCACCGGGCACATTGATCCAGGTGCTGGGAAACCTGTATGGCGGTTTGCGGCTCCAGGGCCTCATCAAAGTACTCGGAAAGTAGTGGTATTACCTTTTCACATAACATGATGACCTCTGGCTTAACACATTGCTCCCTGAAAGCGGCGCTTGAGTTCCTCCCGCCCTCTGGAAATCCGGGATTTTACGGTACCCAGCGATACCTTCAGAGATTCTGCGATTTCCTCATAAGATAGGCCTTCGATGTCCCTCATGATCACGGCTATTCTCTGCTGCAGAGGGATTTCGAGAAGTCTGCGCTCTATTTCCGAGCGTTCTTCGCGGAGAAGCAGAACGTCTTCCGGCGAGTGGTCTCTTGATCTTAGATTCCAGGAGAGCTCCTGATTCGGGCTCTTTGCGAGATGCTCTTCCAGTGATACTGTCCCTCGACGTCGAAGGCGGTTCCACCATCGGAATCGATTTGCCGCCTTATGGACGGCAATACAATAAATCCATGTCTTTAGCGAAGATTCCCCTCTAAATGTGTCCAGCTTACGATAGACCGTGAGGAACACTTCCTGCGATACATCCATCGCCTCCTCCCGGTCTCCGAGAATCTGGTAAACCAAGCCAAATACCATTGAGCTGAAGCGCTCGAATAACTCGTCAAAAGTCAGAGCTATTCCAGAATTGGCCTGATCAAGGATTGCTCCCTGCACTACTGCACTGTCATCCTTTGGCAGCGTCAGCTCATCAGAATACATATTCCAATCCACGTTTACGCGACTGCATAATCCGTGTCCTTATACTCAGACATTTTCCAAAAGAAAAAAGTTCCAGTCCTTTCGGAAAATTTGTCATAACCCGTCTGCTTTTAATAATTTAGAACTGCTCTGATGCCAGGAGTGCGTTCACTTCTTCCGGCGTCAGGTGTTGAACTTTTTCCAGGTACCCGGAGATCTGGAGCAACCTTTTCGTCTTCGCACTCTGGTCTGGGTGTTTGTCCAGCAGTGCATGCAGCTGTAGGTGAAGTTGTACTGTATTACTGCCCGCGGGTGCTTTTTGTATCAGCGACTGTTCCACAACATAGAGAATAAGAGCCGGAGAAAAGAATTTGGCTGTCCCGTATAGAATGAAGGCAAAAGCCAAAAAAGCGCCAACCACGATGGAACGTCTTTGTATGGTCATGCAAGCCCTCATCCTAAGGCCTAAGTATACCAGATTATTTGAATTCCGAAGCGATTGTATCCTAAAGTTATGGGCGCGGGCATGGGCTCAGAGGATTCGCGACGCGCATTCCCATTCGACTGCATGTGATATAATCCGTTCCGAATCCGAACCAATTGTTCGTCGATTGCGGGCGATGTTGTGGTACAAAAAGGCTCCGGCCTGCGCAGGAGTTGATCAAATATGGACTGTCCTCAATGCCAAAGCGATCAAATCGATGGTACGGGTGTTTGCCCTGCCTGCGGCTATAGAACCCCTGCCGCCGCCGCACTATCCCCGGAATCAACGAGTACGGATCTTCAGAGCAGCGGGGGCCCGAATGAAGGAGAGGGCGCCGAAGGCGCACCCGACAGAGTCCCGACGAGGGAAAAGCCGCAGTGGCAACAGGAACTGTCGGAGCGGCTGCAGGCTATTCGGCAGAGAAGAGAGAATGCGGATTTATCCAGCCGAACGACGCGGGAGACGGCCGCGCCTCACTCCACGCCGCGAATGTCCATTGTTCCACCTCCCGTCGTCCCGCCGATCCGGTTGCCCGAGGATGTGCCGCTGCGAAAGCCGGTCCCCAAGCCCCTGACCCCTATCCCAAGGCAAAAACCATTGGAGCCGCTGCCTCAGGAGCCGACTTCCCATCATGCCCGGACCCGACCGGCGGATTCCCTTGACGTCCGAAGCCTGATTGACAATGCGATCTCGAAAAAGTCCCTTCCCGCCGAGGAACACGAGGATCATGCCGGATTCTTTGAATCTGCCGAAAGCGAATTCCCTGAAAATGAAGGCAAGCTGATTCTGCTGTCGCGTACACTCTGTGGTCTTGTGGACCTGATCGTCGTTTTGGTCAGCACGGGCGCGCTTATACTTGCGGCAGATTTTTTTTCCGGCATCATTGTATTGGACCTAGTGAGTTACCTATATTTAGGCTTGCTTTTTCTGCTGACTTATTTCTCCTACTCCCTGTTTTTCCTGGCCGCATCGAGCCAGACCATAGGCATGATGATTACCGACCTGCGCGTTGTCGGCGTCTATCATGAACGTCCCTCTTTTCGTCAGCTTTTCCAGCGATGCTGGGGCTTTTTGTTGTCCCTGCTGGGATTGGGATTCGGACTCGTTTGGGGCCTTTTTGACAGGGAAAGCATGTGTTTTCACGACCGGATATCGGATACCCAGATCATTCGTATGTAGCCGGTTTCCGAACAAACAATTTCTCTCCAAAACGCCATTTTCGATGATAAGACCTCAGTAACTGCGGGGTACGGGCGCCCCGAGAGGTTCTGCTGCGAGAGTGAGAATGAGTGACCTGCTCCCAATAGACGCCTTTAAAAAGCACCTGAATCCGGATGGAGGATTGCCGTATTCTCCGGGAATGCCTTCCTTCTCGGAGCCGACCCTGCTCATGATCCTCGGATTGCATGCAGCGGGGGCGCAGGAAGCGGCGCGCCCGCTTATAGATTGGACTCTTAAAAACATAAATTCCAACGGCTCTATCGGGCTGAACCGTGAGTTCCCGGATGAGGGGATCTGGAACACGGCCCTGCTGGCTATCGTGCTGCATCAATCGAAGCTTTATTCCGAGAGAGATGCCGCACTGGAATTCCTTATGGAATTGCGATCCATCCAGACAGCGCGGACGCCCGAAAATGATCTCGACGGAATGCTGGTAGGGTGGCCCTGGGTTGCCCATACATTCGGATGGGTGGAACCTACGGCCTGGGCGCTTCTTGCGCTGGACCTTGCCGGCAAGGCGGATCATCCGCGGGCGGTGGAAGGAAGGCGCCTTTTGGAGGATCGATGCCTGCCCGAGGGGGGCTGGAATTACGGGAATAAGGTCGTTTTTAAAAATACGCTCATGGCATTCTGGGACACGACGGCGCTTGCAACCCTTGCACTGGGCGACCGCAATCCCGCACTGACGAACAAGAACCTGGATCTCCTTGAGAAATCCATCCCCGAGATGCAGTCGCTTTTGACCAACGCAATGACGTGCATCTGCATGGCCAGGTTTGGCAGGACGACGGATTTGCTGCAGACGCGAATTGCCGAAATCACCGGACAGCTGCGGCCGGAAGAAATGAACTTTGCCCATCTGGCCCTGAGCCTGATTGCGCTTTCCGAAAGGAGAGTGCTGACGCCATGAATCGCCGCGATTTCTTTATCCGGCTTCTGCGGAGTTTTGCTCTGGCCGGCCTTGGCCGCCTGACCGTCGGGTGTTCTCGGCGGCCTCTGCCCGTTACGACGCTGGCGGTATCGGATCTGGATAAAGATTACCATCGGGACTTTGCGCGCGTATTTACGGACGACCAGCTGGCCCTGCGCGGCAAAAAGGTTCTACTGAAACCGAATTTTGTCGAATTCCATCGGGGGCGTCCTATAAACACGGATATTCGCCTGATCGCGCAGGTGGCAGAGGCCTGTCTAAGCCTCGGCGCCGCGGAGGTCCTCGTTGGAGAGGCCGCAGGGCACAGGCGTGATCCGTGGTACTCCACGCTCAACCCGGAGCTGAGAAACAGCCTTGATTCCAGAGTCCGGTGCCTGGATCTTAACCATGGGAATGCTGTGCGTCTCTCCAACAAGGGAACCGACACCGGATTTCAATACTTTTATGTTGCCGAGGCTGTGGTCAATGCTGATGTCGTCATCAGCATGCCGAAGATGAAGACGCATCATTGGATGGGCGTCACGCTGTCTCTCAAGAATCTCTTTGGAGTTCTCCCCGGGATTTTCTACGGCTGGCCAAAGAATCCGCTGCACGTGCACGGGATCGAAAATTCGATTGTGGATCTGGCCCTGACCGTTCCGGTCCATTATGCGGTTGTGGATGGCGTCATCGGAATGGAGGGCGACGGCCCCGTAATGGGAACCGCCAAGAAGGTCGGCGCCGTGATTATGGGAAAGCACCTGCTGGCGGTGGATTCCACGGCTGCCAGAATCATGGGCTTTAATCCGCGAAAAATAATCTATTTGAAAATGGCCGCCTTGCATTTCCCCGGCTTAAGCGAGCGCAGCGTCGCACACAGAGGCGAAAATCCGAAGCGATTCGCTACCGCATTCCGCTGCCTGCCGCAGTTTGAAAACGCGAAACTCTGAATTGCGGAAGGGAAGAGGCTTGGATCCGCACAGGCTAAAAATCCTTGAGCTTCACGGCTTCGGTTTCCGGAAGGCCGATAATACATCGAATATTCAGCCCGTCCCTGCGAAGCATGCTGACCTCTCCATCCTTGGCGAGTGAAAACCCTGTGGGCGTGGCGTTGGATCGCTGTATATCGGGATAATGCCTCCGGAACCATTCATCCATGGCCGTGTAAAACTTTTCTGCGTCCTCTGCTGTATCCCAAGTTGTGCTGATCAAGGCCGCATCCCTTCCCGCATTATCTTCAAGCAGCAGCACCTGGTCTCCTCCCCAGCCGGTCGTTGCCTTCCTGGCATGCTCCTCTGTCAGGTGCAGGCTTAGGAGAAGCCCAAGCGAGAATTCTCCGAGGACATTCCTGTAATCGGACTTCCAATTACTGCCGAGTGCGTTTAAATAAAAATCGGCGTTGACAGGCTTCGGCGCGTCGCGCGCAACAAAATACTTTTCAGGATGAAGGATCTGCTCGGTGGAAACGGGGAGATCGGAGTAGATCTTATTGATCGCCTGCCATGAAGGATTCCGGCTCCAGCTGTATTGCATAAAAGAGGCTCCGTATCCATAGGAGAAGAGTACGGTATCCTGAAGAAACGACGGAGCGCTCTTGAAAGTCGGGAATTGTGACTGCATGGTCAGCATCTGGCTCTGCATGATAAACGCCAGGTCCGGCAGTTGAGAGAAATGCCGCTTTGCCGGTTCCAGGAGATACTGAAGCATGACAACCATCGCATCGCCCTCGAGAATGGCCTGATGGGCCAATGCCCGGTCCTCATTGTTGGAGTCCCGGTCTTCCCGGAGCATTTTTGTAATATTGAAGTGCTGGTCCTGCAGGGCGTGCGTCAGTTCATGAATCATCACCGGCTTCTGATCTTCTGCCGGCAGCCAGGAGGCGATGAAGAAGGTTTTTCTGTCGGAATCGTAGAAACCTCCGACCTGTTCGGTCAGAAGCTTGATGAGAAAATCGCCGTAATTCATCTCCGCGGGGATCAGACCGAGTTTTCGCAACAGTCTGCCCTCCTTTTCAAGCGCTCCCTGGCTGTATTCCGTCCGGACCTTTTCCTTCAGAAACGCTTGGATCT
>CAZLHW010000146.1:5555-8647 GCA_964559085.1 uncultured Acidobacteriota bacterium
CTTCCCGGCTCTTGACCCCCTTCTGGATAGGAGCTTTCAATTCGAGGCCCCGCAGCCGAATCGCGGCCTGGATCATTTCGTCGCTGATTGCCAAAAGATCGGTTGCAGTATCCCCCTGGCTTAAAGCCTGCGCTCCGAGTCCGGCGATGAGCGCTAAACTCAGGATTAAGCGTATTCTCATGAGTGCCTCCCGCATCCGCAGATGATAGTGGTTGCCGCCGGTCCAGTCAATGAACAGTCCGGAAAGCCCGATCGCATCCCCGGCCGCCAATCAAATTGATTTTTTAATGCGGGCGATGCTACAGTTAACGCATATGAGTCCCCTTTTTCCTCTTTCAATCATGGCAATTCTTGTCGGCGCAATTGCCGCGATGTTTATTCTTGCGTCGGCTTATCTCGGGCCGAGCAGAAGGCATCCGGTAAAGGATTCTCCATTTGAATGCGGAATTCCGTCGGAGGGCTATAAGAAAGGGGCGATGTCCATTCGCTTTTATGTAATGGCGATGCTGTTCATTGTTTTCGACGTAGAATTGGCGTTCCTCTTTCCCTGGGCAGTCGTTTTTCGTTCTCTTGGGCTCTATGGATTCCTGGGGATGCTGGTGTTTGTAATCCTTATTGGCGCGGGATTCATCTACGCTTGGAAGATCGGCGCACTGGAATGGGATTAGAAAACTCTTCGGACAACACTCCTGAGATTTCTCTTCAGCTTTTAAAGGAAAATTTTCCGGAAGCGGTTCTGGACACGCTCCTGCCGCAGGGGGATGCCACCGCCGTCATTCGTTCGGGTTCGCTGCCGGACGTAATAGAGTTCCTGAAACTTGATCCGCGCCTTCAGTTTGATGTTCTCATCGACATTACCGCTGTGGATTACCGGGATCGGAAGCCGCGCTTTGATGTGGTCTATCATCTGTTATCGCTTTCGTTCAACCGGCGCTTGCGATTGAAAGTTGGGATCGAGGATGGAGATTCCTCGCTTGTTTCACTTACGCCCTGGTGGAAGTCCGCCGACTGGTTGGAGCGTGAAGTGTGGGATATGTTTGGAATCCGTTTTGCAGGGCATCCCAATCTGAAAAGGATTCTGATGTATGAGGGGTTCGAGGGACATCCCTTGAGGAAAGACTATCCCATTCACAAGCGGCAGCCGCGGATAGGTCCGAAGAACTGAGGTGACCGTGGCGGGAAACGTAACTCTCACTATTGACGACCGGAAAGTCCAGGTTCCCGAAGGAACGCTCATTATTGAAGCGGCGGAAAGCATTGGGATCCACATACCGCGCTATTGCTATCACAGCGGATTGCCCGTTGTGGGCAGCTGCCGCATGTGCCTTGTGGAAATCGAGAAAGCGCCGAAATTGCAGCCCTCTTGCGCGACGCCTGTCGCCGAAGGCATGGTTGTGCGAACCGCAACCCCGGCCGCCCTCCGCAACCGGCGCTTTGTCCTGGAATTTCTGCTTGCGAACCATCCGATCGACTGTCCCGTATGCGATCAAGCCGGAGAATGTGAACTCCAAAACTATTACATGACTCACGGACAGTACGATACGCGCCACAATGAAAACAAAACGCGGCGGAAGAAAGCGTTTCCGATCGGACCGCATATCATTCTCGATCAGGAGCGATGCATCCTCTGTACTCGCTGCGTCCGTTTTACGCGCGAGGTTTCCAAGACCGCGGAATTGGGGGTGATGCACCGAGGACATCGCAGCGAAATAGACGTTTTCCCGGGCGTCGAGCTTGCGAATCCCTATTCCGGAAATGTCGCCGATATCTGTCCGGTCGGCGCCCTGACGGACCGCGATTTCCGCTTCAAATGCCGCGTTTGGTTTCTGGGTAGCGCTCATTCCATCTGTCCGGGATGCAGCCGGGGCTGCAATATTGAAATCCACTACAACGCGCGTTTTAATCCGCGGTATCACGAACGGCGCGTGGAGCGCTTAAAGCCCCGATACAACAGGGACGTGAACGGACACTGGATTTGTGACGAGGGAAGATATGCCTACCGTTCCATTGATGCTCCAAATCGACTGAGGGTTCCCCGGGTGAAGCAGGGGGAACAATTTCAGGAAACGACGTGGACTCGGGTTATTCAGGAAACAGCCTCCGCCCTGAAACAAACACTGGCACGGCACAGCCCGAAGGAAATCGCCGTACTGGCGTCCGCTCAGCTTTCAAACGAAGAACTGTATTTTATCCGGAGAATTTTCAAAGATCACCTGGGCATCGATAGAATTGAGAGCCGCGTCCCCTCCAATCAAGCCTGTTACTCGGATGATTTTCTGATAACGGCGGACAAGAATCCGAACATGCGGGGATTGCAGCTCTTCCTGCCGCAGGGGACCGGATGCAAAAACCTCCTCCAGAAATGCGCGGAAGGCGCCATTCGTTTTCTCTACATTTTTCAGCATGACTTGACGCTCGGATTCGATCCCCGGCAAGTTGAGGAATCCCTGGGCAAAGTGGATTGTGTTGTTTTTCAGGGGCCCTGGGATCATTCTACGGCCGCACTGGCGGATATTCAGCTGCCTTCCGCGGTCTATGCAGAAAAAGAGGGCACTTTCACTAATGTTCAGGATCGCGTCCAGCGGTTCCACGCGGCGATTTCTCCCCTTGGGGAGGCATTGCCGGATCTGGAAATATTGCATCGGCTGGCACAGGAGATTGGGGTGCCCTTGCCCGGGGCTTCTGCAGCGGATGTGCTCGAGGAAATCGGAGAGAGGGTGGAAGCCTTTGCGGGAATGACTTGGCAAAACGTCGGCAGCCTAGGGCGGCCGTTATCGATCAAATCCGGGGAATGCTATGTGGGCTGATGTTTTAATCGTGCTGGGCAAGACGCTGTTTTTCCTGACCTGCATTCTTACGCTGACGGCCTTCCTGACCTGGCAGGAGCGAAAGCAGTCCGCCGTAATGCAGGATCGGCTGGGCGCCAATCGCGCCGAAATCTTTGGATTCCGGGCGTTCGGCCTGTTCCACATTTTTGCGGACGCACTCAAAATGTTTTTCAAGGAGGATTATGTCCCTCCGGGAGGCGATAAGGTTCTGCATACGGCCGCCCCGATTATGGCCCTGTTCTTCGCCCTGATGAGTTTTGCCGC
>CAZLHW010000147.1:0-8566 GCA_964559085.1 uncultured Acidobacteriota bacterium
GCCGGGGGTGGCGGCCTAGAGTTCCATCAGCCCAGACAGGGCGGCGCATCCGAGTCCGCATTGAGGACGCCGGGCGGTTTCCTCGGCCTCGTGTGCAGGCCTTTCAGCAATTCCCTTCGCCGTTTCGCGCGTTTGCGGGCAACAATGAAAAATCAGGTTTAATTTGAGAGCGCTTGCCGCACCCGCTCAGCCAGCTCTCTGTTCGTAAACGGTTTCTGAATGAAGAACACTCCCTGCTCCAATATGCCGTGATGCGCAATCACATTGGCTGAGTATCCCGACATGTAGAGAACCCGGATGTCCGGATGGAGCTTTTTCACACGGTCAGCCAGATCGCGCCCGTTCATTTCGGGCATAACGACATCGGTGATCAGCAGATCAATGCGGCCCTCATGATTCGCAGCAATATCGAGCGCGGAACGCGGGGTATTGGCGCAGAGTACGCCATAGCCGATTTTCTCGAGGAGCGTGCGGACGAGGTTCCCGATGGCCTCCTCGTCCTCAACAACCAGCACGGTCTCTCCCCGTCCGGCAGGCGCCGGGGGGTCCTCGGGCGGGGACGCGCAGACTCCCGCCTCCGCATGGCGCGGGAGGTAGATCTTGAAAGTGCTGCCGCGTCCCAATTCACTGTAAGCATTGATGAAGCCCCGGTTCTGTTTGACTATGCCGTAAATGGTAGCCAGACCGAGACCGGTCCCTTCGCCTGTCTTTTTCGTGGTGAAGAAAGGCTCAAATATATTTTTGAGCGTTTCGCGGTCCATGCCGCGGCCGCTATCACTTACAGCGAGCAACACATAATCTCCCGGAATGAATCCCAAATGATCGGCGCAGTAGGCCTCATCAAGCACGACATTGCTGGTTTCCAGGGTTATTTTCCCCACATCGGTGATGGCGTCGCGGGCATTGACGCATAGATTGGCCAGTATCTGACTGACCTGCGACGGATCCATGAATACCGGCCAAAGCCCCGCTCCCGGGTGCCAGCTAAGGTCGATGGACTCGCCGATCAGATGGCGCAGCATTTTGAGCATGCTTTCCACTGCTGCATTCAGATCGAGAACAACGGGCTGGATGGTCTGGCGGCGGGCAAAGGCCAGCAGCTGTCGCGTGATATCGGCAGAGCGGCGGGCCGCCTGCAATACTTCCTCAAGATCCCCCCTTCGCGGGTCTTCCGGCGGCGTACGCTCCAGAGCCAGCTCGGTAAAACCCGTGATTACGTTGAGCATGTTGTTGTAATCGTGCGCCACGCCCCCGGCCAATCGCCCCACCGATTCCATCTTCTGCGCCTGGAGAAGCGCGGCCTGGAGTTTTTCTTTTTCACGTTCCGCGCGCTTGCGTTCGCTGATGTCCACAAAAACAATAATGTCAAACTTGCCCGCGGTTGCGGCGCGGAATTCTATGTGACGCGCCTGACCATCTCGACCGCAAACCGTGAATTCAACGGGAGGGAAATCGATACGCCCTTTTCGGATCTCGGCTATAGCCGCGGTCCAGTGTTCCCGGACACGGCGCCGCATTTCTTCGTCGGGGTAGGCTAGTCGCCACCAATCCTCGAGGTGCGCGATATCCTCAGCGGTGTATCCGAACAGGTCGGTGAATTTCCGGCTCAGATAAATCACATTCCCCTTCTCATCCGAAATGGCGATTGCCACCGGGACCATCCGGGCGAAAAGCTGAAATAATTCCAGACTTTCCTTCAGCTCTCTGGTCTTCTGGGCCACCTGCCGGCGCAAAGACCAGGACCAGACAAAGGCCAGGGCCAAAATAAATGCAAACGGAATCACAGTGATCGCCGCATAACGCAGGGCCGTTTTCAGCGGGAAATCGGAAGCATAGACGCCGAGCCATTTTTCCTGGATCTTGCGGTATTCGCCGCTGCGCTCCAGCGCCTTGAGTCCTTCACTAAACTGTGCCAGCAGCGCCTTCTGGTCCTTTCGCGCAGCATAGCAGTATTCCAGTCCGAGAAGCGGCTTTTTGGCGAGCACCAGGTTTGACCAATGGTGCTTTTCGATCAAATACAACGCCGTTATGCGCAACACGAGGGCGCAGTCGTAACGCCCTGCAGCCAGCTCAGACAGAGCGGTTTCCTGGTCGGCGGCAAGGACGACGTTGCGCTCAAGCCCGTTTTCCCGTGCGAAATCATGCATGATGTCGTTTTCCTGGACTACGATCCGCTTACCGCGCAGCTCTTGCACGGAAACAGGCGGCGTCCCCTCGCCCTTTCGGACAACCGCGACATAATTTCCCATGGTGTGGGCTTGGGTGAACCCAAACTCAAGGTTGCGCGAGGGGGAGTAGAAAATCCCCTGCAGCAGGTCAATGCGTCCGTTTTTCAACGCCTGCACCCGCTCGCGCCAATACCCGAGACGAATCTCCACATTCAAACCGATTTCGCGTGCAATGGCTTGGGTGAGATCCACGTTGTATCCCGCCGGACGGCCTTTTTCGTCCAAGAATTCGAAAGGAGGAAAGTTGCGGTCCCCTCCGACGATGAGGGTGCGCTCAAGAGGCAGCTCCATCGAGGCGAACCATTTGGCATGCAGGTAGCTGTAGGTCCCATCGGCAATGACGATGGCCAGCCCCTCATTCAGCAGCGCCAATGTGTCGCGGTCCCCTTCCCGCACGGCAAAGCAAAAATCCTGACGAAATCCATCCACCGGTTTCTCGATAACGCGCAGGCGGGTCCGGCCCGTTTTCTGTATCAGCCGCAGCGCCACCAGGCGTTGCACGACGACGGCGTCATAGCGTCCCGAGTCCAGCTCTTTGAGAGCTATTTCAAATGTCGGCCGGGGATGGATATGAATCCCGCGGTCGGTGCGCCGCAGGAACTCCTCGGCGTTGTCGCCGGCCATGACGGCCACATGACGGCCGCGCAAATCCTCGAGAGTACGAATGTCGGTCGAAGTGTCGCGCACAACGATGGCGCCGTGCAGCGTCATATAAGGAACGGTGAAATCGTAGAGCGGCTCGCGCTCCGGCGTGCGGCCCACAAGGGGCAGCGCCTGGATCTCCGCCTTCTCCAGCCAGCGGCGCACTTCGGTCCATGTACCGGTTCGAAAAGAAACATCGCGCGCCATTGCTTTCAGCGCAGCCCGCAGGAGTTCCACCGAAAAACCGTCTGCGGCGCCGTCCTCGCGGACGTAGCTGAAGGGGGGATAGTCGACCTCTGCAGCAGAGCGAACGATAGGGTTTGCGGAAGCCGAGGGCTGCGCAGGCGCAGCCGGCGCGGGCGCAAACGCCCCCTGGGTCAGAAACATAGAGAGGATCAGGCACACAAACACGGCGGGCCGGCGAAGCTGCGAATGCAGGAAACACGCCATGATTTTCAGGAACATAGGCAGCTATCGTTAGGGCGCATAATGTTTTTGGAATCCTCGTCCAAGCGGGGATTCACGCTTTCGGGTCAAGCGGGTCCGCTCTTACGGATTGTCATCCCCCAAGAATTCAAATCCTGAAGGCTTGTCGTTTGAGAGTACACAGAGCAGCTCGTTAAATCCACACATATTTTTGGGCGGATGGACGGGTGCCCCGATTTGAAAATGACAGAGGATAAAGGGAGAAGCAGCGCCTCGAAGTCCTGATCTCTTGTAACAAAAGGGCCGCCGCTTGTTATTTGAATTTCTCTTTATGTTCTTTGCGTCTTAGCCGCTGATTCGGCTCACCGCAAAGGCGCGAAGAACCTTAAAAACCGATGCATGCTGCTGATATTTAGAATTCACACTCTGCCTTAATCCGAATATTGGGAAATCTCGAATTCATGCCTAATGCATGGAGTCGTTGGCGGCACAATACAGGGTATTATCGAGCCGTATCCGTTCGACGGTTCAGCAGAGAGTCTGCAGAGTTATGAAATGACCTTGGGATATCCGGGGTCATTTTGGCTAACAATTTTGGCTGCTATTGAAAGCACCTCATTCCGCAAGTCTTCGGGTTGAACGATTCGCACTCCAGCGCCGAAGCTCAGGATCCAGCCGACCAGTTCCGGGGTGTTGGCGACCTGAAGCTGCAGCGTGAGGCAGCCATCCTTATTAATGATGGCCTTCTGGCTGGGGTGCCAGATGCGGTCTTTGGCCCAGGCGGAGGTTTGGCGATCGAAGCGCAGCTCCACCTCAATCAGTTCCCCGCCGCGCATCACCGAAAGCGCATTGCGGACGTAGTCTTCCACGTTGAAGCCCAGCGGCATCTGGCACGGGAGGCTCGTCACCGTCAGCGACAGGATCCGGTCTATGGCGAACATGCGCACGTCATTCCGCAGATGGCAGCGGCCGATCAGGTACAGCGCGCCGGCGGCAAACCAGATGTGGTACGGATCCACTTTGCGCCGCGAGGTCCGGTCCCGGGTCGCGGCATAATAGCGGATATCCACCGTCCGCATCTTCGTGATCGCACGCGCCAATTGATCGATCTTCTCCCGGTGCTCGCGGTAATTCTTATGCGAACCGATGCCGGCTGAAAACCATCCCTGCATGCTCTGCAGATACTCCGCCGCTTCCGCGGGGAGCGCTTGCTTCGCCTTGGCAAGCGCGGAATCGAGCGATTCCTTGATCGGCGTCCCTTCGAGCGGACGCGCCAAATCCTGCGTAAATGCCAGCGCCATCAGCTCCGTCGCCGAGAACTGCAGCGCGGGCACGCGGGAAAAGCCGTCCATCAGTTTCCAGCGCGTGCGGCCGCCGACGGATTCGGTATAGATCGGGAATTTCACCCCAAGCGCCTCGAGATCCCGGCGCACAGTTCGAGGGTGACAGGCATAGTCCTGAGGCAGGGAGCGGACAAGCTCCTCTATCGTTGCTCCTCCGGGTTTCTCAATTGCCTGCAACAAAAACCACTGGCGGGTTACCTGGTTATTGCGGGACAAAGCACCTTCTCCAACAGAAATCGCGCGAACACTAACATGAACCCGTTGCAGCCTCTTTCTCTTTCCACTCCATGCCTTGGAAGAAAAAGCCGCACCCAATTTTAAGATAATTTACGCCCGGCATAACAAAAAAATATCGGCTTCATCCCGTAAAACGTACGAACTTGTATTTCGAAGGACCTCCGTTGTCATACCCGCCTTTTATTATCCCACCCGTTGCTGTTTGCAGCATTTCACTGAATGAGGAGGATTTCATGAATCGAATGTTTGTCGTTTTCTGTGTATGCTTAGCAATTTGTGCCTCCGCGCATTCGCAAGAGCGCGGCGTTTCTCAGGACAAAAAGGATTACACCCTGCAGGAATATCCCCAGTTTGAGATTTTCGGTGGATACAACTTCGTCCATCTGGATGGCGGCACGGGAAACATGGACGGATGGAGCGGTTCCTTCACCGGCAACCTCAATTCCGTGTTCGGGCTTAAGGGAGAAATCTCGGGGATTTACGGCAAGGACAAAGGATTTTCCAGTCTTCGCTATAGCGGCTATTCGATTATGGCGGGGCCGCAAATTACGGCGCGAAGCGGGTTCGCCAGCCCGTTTGCCCATGCATTGTTTGGCGTGGAACACCTTGGCCTCGGGCTGGGGCTCGACGGATGTCATGCCGGCGCCTCCGTCAATGCCTTCGCCATGGCGCTGGGCGGCGGCCTGGATTGGCATCGAGGAAGCTGGGGCATCCGATTGCCGCAGGTGGATTACTTCCCGTGGCGGGCTCTGGGCGGCACCGCGCATAACGTGCGGATCTCGGGCGGCATTGTATTTCGCTTTCACTAATCAACGCCTGCATCTTTTACCACACAAGGAGAAATGAATGAGAAAAGCAATTGCGTTCTGTCTGATTGTGTCTCTGTTCGTACCCACGATTGCTTTGGCGGGTCTGGGAAGCAATAAGGCAGCCTACCAGGGAGGAACAACGAAAGACAAAGACTTTCCGGGAGCAAAGAAAGCCGTCGAGGGCTATCTCGATACCGGGGATGAAAATGAGCTGAGGTTTGAGTACTCTCTGAATAAAAGGAATAAAACCTATTCGATCCCCTACCGGCAGTTTATTGATATTGAATACGGCCAGAAAGTCGGGAGACGGGTGGGCGCCTCCATCGCCACCGCGGTGTTGATCAGCCCCATCGGGCTCTTCATGCTGTTCTCGAAAAAGCGAAAACACTTCGTTACGATTGGCTATATGGATGAAGCGGGAAAGGAGCAGGTTGCGGTGTTCGAGCTTGGCAAAGATATCGTGCGGACTACCCTGCCCATTCTCGAGGCTCGTTCGGGGAAGAAGGTTACACACCAGGAGGATGATAAAAAGTAATGGGACTCTTCGCCCCCCCTGCAGCAGAGCCGTAGGCTTTGTAGCGGTCGGCCCCTGAAGGGATTCCCGGAGGGGGCCTGATCACAAAAAAAACCAAGATCAATTTTAATTTTTTGATTTTGGCTGGAAGCCTGTACGTTGGTTTTGTGGTGGGCCCAGAAGGACTTGAACCTCCGACCCGCTGATTATGAGTCAGCTGCTCTAACCAACTGAGCTATGGGCCCTAAAGGACTTACGGGTTTTCCCGGTTTTAGGTGTAGTGGAAATCGCAGGGGAATTATTGGCGATTTTCTCGACTGCTTCTCTCAAATACTCTTCGCTGAGATGAACATATCGCCGGATCATTTTCGGTTCTTTCCAGCGTCCCAAAACCTGGAGCGCTCTATCCCCTGTTCCACTCATTCCTAACCGGCTCGCGAAAGTATGCCGTAAGGTGTGCGGTGAAACGTCGATTAGCTTAGCATTTCGGCACGCGGTTTCAAAGGCCGTTCTGATGGATTTAAAAGGTTTCCAGTCACGGTTGACGAAAACCCACTCACTCTTGGCAGTCTTCTTCAATTTGGTCAGCGCGTCCACAAGAATTTTGTTCAGCGGAAGCGTGTCGGTTTGTTTTCCTTTCGCATAGGCGGCCTCGACAGTTAAAAATCCACGATGCAGGTCGATATTTTGCCACTTCAACGTTAAGGCCTCGGCCAGAATCCGAAGGCCGGTATAAATTCCCACAAGAATTATTGTCCGGAGGGGTTCTTTTGCTGCCGCCAGCAACCGAGCTTCCTCTTCCTCGGATAAAAAGCGAATCCTCCCTTCTGATTCCTCGAATTTTTTCACTCTCCGGGTCGGATTCTCTCCCTCATATCGTTTCCAATCGATGCAGCGGTTAAAGAGAGTTTTCAGGCAGGTGAGCTCCCTGTTCGCTGCTATCTTGGCATCTTCCCCCGCCCTTCTTTGTTTGTGCTTCTCAATCAGAAACGGAAGAGGGCTCTACGATAATTGCGTTCCTCATAGTAGGTAAGGCTGAGCCTCGTGACCAACCAATGGCTATCCGATTCTTTTTGTAGAGCAACACGGATCTTTTTGCGAGCTGCATTCCATTCTTCAGCATATTGGCCGCAATTTAGCGGGCTCGGTCCCGCTGCATCAGCAGGCGGAGATAATTGTTGATTCGGGTTTGATAGCCGCTTCCGGAAGCTTTCAGCCAGGCAAGGACATCGGCATCGAGACGAATAGTAACCGTCTCTTTCTTGGGCCGATAAAACTTGCCTATGACATAGTCCGATGGTATTTCCCGAATTTCCGGGATATCGGAAAGATCGATTTCCCGGTCCGGGCGGGCGGCGAGTTTCTCGAGTTTTTTGCGTTTTTCAGCCGATAGCCTGGGCATATAACTTCCTTTCATGCCGGGTTGCACGGCGGGCTGAGATGATACGAATTACTTCGGCCGAAACCTCTTCCCGATACGTATGAACCACGACAATCACAATAATATTCTCAATCGATCCAATGGCATGCCAGCGCTCCTCCCCATCGCTGACCCGCTCGACAAACGAAATGCAGTGCGGATCATCGAAGATAAGCTGAGCGGTTTCGAAATCGATGCCATGTTTCTTCTTGTTGCTCCGATTTTTAGCCTCATCCCATTCAAATCGAATCATGTGTATTTACATTCTCGTAAATATATTGTTGATTGTCAAGAAATCGTGTGGATTAACCAAATTGACTCTCCTAACCACTGCCCATTCGCCTTAGTTCTTCTTCCCTATAGTTCTTTCAATCTGAAGCGGCTCGCTCGGATCCTATTGGAACAGCTTCGAACTTGATGAAGCTGTTGCTGGTCGCTTTTTAGGAGCAGCTATTCTCTGAAACACCCCATCCATCGATTGGCTATTTTGATTTGCGTCATCCGTCTTTGGGTTCAGATTTGCAATCCCTGCCTTGCCTGCAGGTTTCTTATCCATGATTATGATGTGATCAAGGAATTTGATCCCGAGGATTTCGCGGGCTTTGCTGATGCGATCGGTCAACTGGATGTCTTCACTGCTGGGAGTTGCATCTCCGGATGGACGATTATGGCTGCAGAATTTAAAAGGATGGCAGCTTTGAAAATTTCCCGGCCGCTCGCCAGCGAGGAGGTAAGGGTCCCAACGGAAACAATATCCATCCCGATGACAACATTTTTCGCGTTTAGCATGACGCAGACGAGCTTTTCGCGATCAGCTTTGAGCAATTCGTCCCGGAGGATTGCCACAATGTCGTCCGGATTATGGATAGAAGGGCGAGGTTTGATTGGGATCAGACGTTCGCGAACCAATTCAATGCGGTAAAGCGGAATATATTTATCAAGAATCT
>CAZLHW010000148.1:0-8563 GCA_964559085.1 uncultured Acidobacteriota bacterium
GCGAGCCTTTCCATGCGGACATGCTCGGGTTTCATGGAAAGAGTGAGAAGGTAGGGCCCATCCCATCCCCGACGCTGGACAGTGGCGCCGGTGTACCAGGTAAGAATTGCCGTGCGCGCCGATTCTTCTTTTGCCGGCGCCAGCTCTGCGCTTAACTGAATTGTGTGACTGTGAGTCGCTATCTTTTGCATGCGCCTTTCTCCTTTTGTGCTTTTGGTTTTCATGGCTCAGTTTCCGGTTTCCTGACTTTTGGACCCCAAATCCTGGCGAAATTGTGCCGCGAATCGACCCGCTTTGGTTTTGCTGCCGGAAGGACCCGGCAAGCCTCTGCGTCCGATCGCCCTGCCTGAGGGCCGTGGCATAAGTTCTGCTGGCCCTGTGAAGCAATCCAGGACGGCCGCCACCTTTTGTTGAAAGTTCGCCGGCCGCTGGCGACGCCAGTGCGATATCCGATCCGCCGGATATTGCTGGGCATGGAATAGCTCTCCCTGATTCATTGGGCCTCCCCCAGAAACTGGACTTCCGGACTGCAATTGCATGGCCCCGTGCCCGCCAGCAGGTCGCACCAGTCGTCATGGAGAATATGAACATGGTTGACGGTGCCCGGCCTGGGCGGGTTGCGCTGTGTAGCCTCAAAGAGCTTCGGAAAGTAATTTCCGGCGGCGGCATCATGGGCTGTGAGGCACAGTAAATTTCTGGATTTTTTATCGCTCATTGGCCTTTAATCCAAAAAATTGGTTTCGGCTACGGCATTCGGCCACTCTTCTATAGAGAGTATCCGCTGTAGCCGAATGGCATTCTCGAACGCCTGCCATTCGTCTAGCGTTCTGGTTTACTGCAATGATTTTTATGTATGTTTCCAGCATGGCTGCTTAATCCTCTGTATTTGCGTTAGTTGCAGCATTCGGCCACAGCGAGCTTTCAGCATGGCCGAATCGATAGCGTATTGCTCTGCTACCTCTGCCGTTCGACTCGATTTTTTTCTCTTCAAGTAGAGCTTGTAGGTGCTTTTTGACTGCGGCAGTTTTCAAGCCGGTGGCGCATTCAAGGAAGGATCGGGATACCCAGGAGCCATTCGTCGGGAATGCATCAATTATTCGCTGGCGGTTGTTTTCTCCCAACAACCGCATGTCATTTGCCGCATCCTCTAGGTCGCCGCCATATGTGAACTTTTCCTCTCCGCTGCCTTCAGGAGCAACATTCAGGATAAATCGAGGCTTTCGGTCAGTTTCTTTTGAGGAGACCAATACCTTGATCGCATTGCCGGTGCGCTCCATCAGAATGTAGACGTCCGCATTCTGCGGTTTTCCGCCGGTCCCCTTCAGGCTGCTGAGGTCGAGCTCCTTCCGCTTCTTGGAGCCGCCGCTGTCTTTACGGTAATGGTCGTGAATCCAAAGCGCTATGCTGAGTTCCCGGGTGAGATTAGCGAGCCGATGAAGGATCGGGCTTTGCTTAACATCATCATAGGAAGAAATGCCGGGAGTCGCCTTCTGGTAAGTGTCGAGCACTACGAGGTCATATTTCCCATCAGCAATAAACTGCTTCAGCCAGGCAAAATGAGCATCGTCGTTGACAGTAAGGCCGGGAGCCACATAGATAATAAATTGCCCCGGCTGGATCCTCGGATCCCGGCGCATATCGAGTATCCGGGCCTTGGCGCGCCGGGAAGGATCTTCAAGCATTAGGTACAACACCCGCTTAACTGGGTTGATCCGGAACCTATCAAACAGGAACCCGCCAGTCAGGACCTTTTGCATGACATACAAAGCAAGCAGCGTCTTGCCGCACTGAGAGTCTGCTGCAACGAATGCCATGTTCCCGCGCGCGAGAATATGCTCAATGATCCATTCCAACGGCGTGCATTTCCAATTGTCGACATCCGCAACATCCAAAAGTTCCCAGTGCGCCGGCGGTTGAAATCCTGCGGGTTTTTCTGGAGCAGATTCAGGCAGCTTCCACTCCGGCGCCGCGTCCGCCAGCCGGCATAACTCCTCCGCCGCGGCTACGGGGTCCCGCCCCTGGAGCCAATCGGAGACGTCGCCCTTTTCGGGGAGTCCCTCAATATGCAATATCCTAACGCTCGCCACCTTGCCGAATAGAGCTTGCGCTGCATTTTTTGCATATATCTCGCCAGGTGCGTCGTTGTCCGGAATGATCGTGACGTGCTGCTCTGCCCGGAAGTACTGTGCTACCGTCGGCCAATCGGGAGACTTTGCGCCGCCGGCTATACAGGTAGCCGTCATGCCGATCTTGCGAAGGTTATCTGCGTCTTTTTCGCCCTCGGTAATCCAGACGTAATCAGCCTCGACCAGCTCCGGCAGACGATAGGGCAGCCGCTTCAAGCCCTTAACGCTGTCTATCCAGCCGCCGTTGCCGTCGGGACGCCGTTGCCTGAAGTCCTTGGGCTCGAACCGCACTACCTGGTAGGACAGGTTCCCGGCCGCATCGGAGTAGTCGTATGTAGCCACTTTGCGCCGCGCATGGTGCCGGTTGCCGTTGCCATTGCTATTGCTTGGGAATAGATCTTTCTTTTCGAGTCCAGCCGCGGCAAGTATCTGCTCCAGGCTGCAGCCGGCATGGCAATGCAATAGGATTTTGCCATCGCTGCCGGTGCCGATAGACAGCGACGCCTTGCGATCCTCATGGGCAGGACAGCATGCCTCATATTGGTTTATGCCGGCTGCATGGAATCCCGGTAATTGCCGCAAACGCTCAAGCGCCTGTTGCATGGCTCTCCTCGAGATAACGGCCGGAGCCCTCACGTATTGGCACTCCTCGGCGCCACATGGCGTACCAGTCCATGTGTGGCTCTGAGCCCCTGGCTCCGGCCGGGTACACATTTCCAGATTGAGCGATCATCAAATAAAAAAGCCGCCAAAACGGCGGCTGATTCATGCTGTCGATGAAATAAGTCTTAGGATAGATTCCGGCCCCTTAAGCACTGGAATTGAGGCGTGCGCGGTCCGCCTGGAAGCGTTGCCTTCCTATTGACGATACGATAATCGTAATACTCATTGCACAGGTCATCCGCAGCAGCTTTCCGGGCCTCAGGGTAGAAATGCAGCAGCCCGTTCTGCATGTAAGCACGCCCCCGCCGGCAGAAATCTTGAGCCCTCCACATCGAGGTGTATCCGCCGCCGAAGATTGGGATGGATTTAGACATGGCTCGCCCTCTCGATCAAGGCGCGTATTTCCTGAACGCGCCAGGCAGTGATCCGGGGTCCCAACTTGACAGGCCTTGGCGCTTTGCCGGTCCGCACCATTTCCCACCACGTGCTTTTTGAAACCGGGAAGATTCTTAGAATTCCAGAAAGCCGGACAAATCCGGTTTCGGGTAAGTTGTATATTTTCATCATTCCCCCCGCTTGTTAATGAACTCGGTCGCCCGCGTCCCCACTTCATTTCTCGCGGGATTTAGCTTCAGGGTGATTCTGGATTCGCAATCCCGAGTGTTGTGAAACTGAACCATCACATCTCTGTCGCCCCACTTATTCGCACCGGATAGATGCTGTTCGATAACTTCGCCATGCGGTCCCAGGTCCACAGTTAATTCAAGCGGTTCGTCGTCGAATAGCGAAATTCGCACTCCCTCAACAACATTATCCGGCTTGTGCCGTAGGAATAATGCCTTGTCAACAACGCTCGCGGCGGATTCAATCGTGAGACCATGGTTGCTCACCAATCTGCTCATTATCCGCATCACAAGCAGAGTATCCGCCGTTAACCTTCGCCATTCTCCCGGCTCCCTCTCTGGAGTAAAAATCTTAGGTACCCGCGCCAGCCACGTTTTTACTGTGTTTGTCGGCACGCCCAAAATTTCGGCTGCTTCGGCTGGACTGAACGTCTCTGATCTTAAGTGTTCGAAGCTCATATCGCCCCCTATTCGGCATAATTGTATTGTCTAACGCCCCTGCGAGTCCGGCTTGCCGGATGAATCGTAAGATAGTATATTACGGCCTAATATATTGTGCAATAGATTATTTTATTTTTGTCAAAAAAAAGGGTCTCCTTGTTGGAGGAGACCCTTTCCATAATATCAATTTGTTATGGTTTACGCTGGCATTTGGATAACCTTCTGTGATGGGTTGGAAGTGCAGAATGTTGCCCAATTTTCCATCAGCCGGCGCCGCTTTTCAAAAAGATCGGTGCGTAGATATGCCGCTTCAACTTTGTTCTCTACTCGGTGCGCCAGTGCCGTTTCGACAACACTCCGCTGCGTGTTGGTTCGCTCCTCGGCCCATGTGCGGAAACTCGATCGGAAGCCGTGCGCTGTTATATCGGTCCGCCCCATGCGTCGCAATGCCATGAGGAACGACATGTTACTTAGCGGTTTGTTCGCCGATCGTCCCGGAAAGATGTGTGGGCCTTTGCTCCGTAGGTCCTTCGCCGCCCTCAGTATTTCCAGGCAGCGAGCGGAAAGAGGAACGCGATGCTCCTCCTTCGCTTTCATTCGATTCGCCGGCACGGTCCATGTTTTTGCCTCAAGATCAATTTCCGACCACCTTGCTAAAATAACCTCGCTTGTTCTTGCAGCGGTCAGAATGAGAAATTCGAATCCCAGCTTGATCGCGATCGTCGTATTGGCTTCATGAAGCTTCTCGATGAATTCCGGGACCTCTGTGTATGGCAGCGCCAGCAGATGTTCCTGCTTCGCGTTGTGTTTCGGCAAAGCTCTTGTGACTCCCTCGACGGGATTGCCGGCAATATGTCCGTTCACTTTGCACCAATCAAAGACTGTCCGCAGCCGCTGTTTCACGCGCCGCGCGGTTTCCGGCTTCTCGGTCCAGATCGCCGACAGCGCTTCGAGGATGTCAGGGCTTTGCACCTGGTCCACCGGCCGGGAGCCGAAGGAGGGGAACGCATAGCTCTTGAGCGAGGAAAGCCAATCCTCTTTGTGCTTCTCGTTTCGAAAGGTCCTTGCCAATGACTCATGCACTCTGCGCGCGGCCTCCTCGAAGGTTGGCACGATTCTCCGTTGCTGCCGGCGCTCGGCGAGCGGATCTCCTCCCTTTCGTGCAAGTCTCCTCAGCCTTGCAGCTTCCTCTCGCGCCTCGGACAGTGGAATCGTCAGGACTCCGCCGAGCCCGAGCTCGCAGCGCCTACCTCTGATCACGGTCCGGAGGATCCAATGCTTGGAGCCCGATTCCTCAACCACGAGATAAAGTCCGTTTCCATCGGCATATTTGCCCGGTTTCGCATTCTTTACCGCGACTGCCGTCAGCCTCTTCTCGGGGTGCTTCCCGCTCGGTTTCCACTTCTGAATAGAACCGCTATCCGCCATTCCATCCATACTGCCCCCTTAAAAAGCCTCAATATTTTTGATAAATGGAAACCATAACCCGGTATCCGCCATCCTACCCCCCATAAAATGGTGGATAGCATCGTACTTCATCGGACTAAGCCAATCAATAGATATTTGATTTACAGGTTCATGAGAATACGATGATGCCCGCTATTGATGAGCCAATAATGGATTTCTTCGGACTACATCAAATAATAATTCCGGGTTTTTCAGAGGGGCTTGTAAACTCCCGCCACCTCCACCAGCCTCCGCCAAGGCTCCGGCTGGCAAGCCAGCCATGGACAAAGCGCGGACCTGTCAGCCGAAGCCTCGGCGAAGGCTGAAGGCGGGCTGTATCAAAGTTTGCCGCAGCAATTCCTCCTGCATTTTATTCGCCAATTTTATTGCTCAGTTCCCCCTCGGATTCATTGGATAAGCTGACGGTATGAAATCGAGAGTGGACATGGGTGGACACTGTGGACGAAGTGCCGAGACTGGACCGTGCAAAACCGGGAGGGGGCATGTCTGACCTGATCCCCAAACATGGCGGCTATCGCAAACTGAAGAGTTTTCAGGTGGCGCAACTTGTTTATGACGTGACGGTGCGGTTTTGCAACCGCTACATCAACCAATTCAGCCGCACCCGGGACCAGATGGTGCAGGCGGCGCGGTCGGGCGTGCAGAACATTGCCGAGGGCTCGCAGGCTTCGGCGACCTCGAAGAAGACCGAACTCAAGCTCACCCAGGTAGCCCGTGCCAGTCTGGAGGAGCTGAAGCTCGACTACGAGGATTTCCTGCGGCAGCGGGGGCTGGCGCAATGGAAGCGGGAGAATCCGCTCCGGCAGGCGCTGATAGACCGGCGGTGTCAAACCGCAGAGGAGGTTGCGGCGTGGGTGGCGGAAGTGGCGAAGAAAAGTGGATCTGATGGATATGGCCAACAATCCTCAACCGGGTCCACAAAGTCCACGCTGTCCACAATAATCAACCCCGAAATTTCAGCCAACGCCGCATTGACCTTGTTGGCGGTAGCCTGTTCACTCCTCGACCGGCAGGTCGAGCGACTGGCGATCGATTTTGAGAACAACGGCGGTTTCACGGAGCGTCTATACAAGGTCCGCAGCGCCAGGCGGGGGAAAGTGCCATAAGCCTTATTCCTTCGACGGCAAATTCTTTACCTGCGAAGGGGCACCGTCGCAACAAGAGAATTGCGGCCTGTCGCACCACAGTGCGGAGACGTGGGCCTCCCGAGACGCTTTTCGTAGCGAGCCGGAATGGTCTGTGCCGGGCCGGAGCGACTCCTCGCGCCCGGAACGCCTCCGTGCTTTTTAAGTTGAAAATCGGTGCTTTTTGGGACGTAATTCCCTTTCAGAACAGCAACATAAAACAAACAGGGAGGAATCGCGCATGAAACAGCATTTCGCTGTGTTTACAATTTTGAGCATGGGTCTTGCCTGCAGCCTTTCCATGCAAAGCGGTCAGACCTATGCGCAAGGGAAAAAGGCAACCGGAGCTGTGGTCATGCCCAAAATTACGGTTTACAACCCCATGGGCACACCGCCGCCGATTACGCTGGTGCCGCAGGCGCCGCGTCTCGATACACTGGACGGGAAAACACTCTATTTCATAAACACGGGATACATCGGCACCGATCGCCTGATGTCCGAGATGATGGCCTGGTTTAAAGCAAACTATCCGAAAACCAATCTTGTATACAAGGACAATAAAAGCGGGGCCGGCTTGTCCGAAGTAAGCAAGGAATTATGGGCGGAGATTGCCGCAAAGGGGGATGCCGCGATTGTCGGACTGGGCCATTGAAGTCTCTGTGCTCCAGCGGCGGTCCGCCTCTCTTTTGAAATCGAATCCAAAATGAAGAAACCCGCGGTCCCTCTCGTCCTGACTGATTTCGAGAAACAGGAAAAGGAAGTATCCCGAAACCTTGGTATGCCCGGACTTCGAATCCAATATTTCCGCGGTCCGGTCTGGGCAAAAACGAATGAGCAGCTCAGGAAGCAGATTGTAGAGGGCAACAATCCGCTATCCGGCAAACCGGTGATGAAAGAACTGGTAGAACAATTGACCCGGCCTCTGACCGCCGAAGAGCAAAAAACAGGCTTGATAAAATTGGACCTGGGACCCAAGACCTACACCGGTACTCCGGACGAACTCCAGAAACTATTTCTCGAGAAACGATACACGGACTTCCTTCCTGTGGAATTGCCGACGGAAGAAAAGGTCGCCGAGATGCTGAAGTGCACCAGCCACGATCCCGCGGAAGTCCTCGGCAAAATGAAGCCCGGGTCTGAAGCAGGCGAAACGTGGACCTACACGGTTAAGGATGCGGCCGTAAATGCCGTCATGGCGGGCGCCAAACCCGAATATTTCCCTGTCATCCTGGCGCTGGGTTCAACCGGCCAGACGGCCGTCAACGTATCGGACAACGGCTTCATGGCGGGCGCCGTAATCAACGGAAAAATTCGCGATGAAATCGGGCTTAATTACGAAGAGGGGGCCGTGGGTCCCTATGCGCACGCCAATACGACGATTGGCAGAGCCTGGAGCCTGCTGTCCATCAACGGCGGCAATTGCGGCAAAGTCGGAACAACTTATATGGGCACAATCGGCAATCCCATGAATCTGATCGGGATTATCATCGCTGAAAATGAGGAGCGATCCCCCTTCAAACCACTCGCTGTGAGGCGCGGATTCAAGGAGGGGGAAAATGTCGTCACCCTGTTCATGGGATGGGGAATTCTTTCCGCCAAGAACTGGGCCGCAACGGCCTGGGGCCCCAACATGGATTACCCCGCCATCATTAAAGAGATCTACAACACGCAGGACGGATGGCTTTTCGGAACTTGCGCCGTGCTGAGTCCCCCGATTGCGAATTTCATCAGGGACGCCGGGTATGATACCGTGGAAAAGTTTACGGAATGGGTAACGGGTCGGCCGCCCGGCGCAAAGCCGGCTATCCAGGGGAACATCAACAGCGGCATTCGCAACGCCGGCGGGACATTTACCGTTATCGTCACGGGCGGATCCAACAACAATTATTTCAGCATGGGCGGCATGATTCCTTCGATGTCCGTCCAGATTGATAAGTGGCGTTAGCAGCAATAGAAACTCGGGACGTTCCTTCGGGACGTCCCGGCGAGCCCAGGATTTTCACATCCAGGAAACCGCACACTTAAGGAAAATTTGGCAGGAAGATTTGGTGCCGAAGGGGGGACTCGAACCCCCACGCCTCTCCCCCCCCCCCCCACAACATCGCGAGGCAGCCCGATC
>CAZLHW010000149.1:0-1765 GCA_964559085.1 uncultured Acidobacteriota bacterium
GGGACGCGAGGGCATGGGAATAGATATGGGGCTGCCCTTCCGTGGCAAGGCCTCTTAATAACCGCCAGTAAAGCGGCCGCCTGCCGACTGTTCTATAAGGCACCGACTCAACCATAACATCCTCGTTACACGATACGCATTGTGAATCTTTTCACGTT
The DNA here is from genome assembly GCA_964559085.1 of uncultured Acidobacteriota bacterium. GTDB lineage: Bacteria > Acidobacteriota > UBA6911 > UBA6911 > UBA6911 > UBA6911. Next base: position 159 of record CAZLHW010000149.1, read on the forward strand.
GCATGTCAAGAAAAAAATCCCAAAATGAAAAATTTTATGGACTTAAGCACAATTTTACCTCTATTAAGACGTAAAATGTGAATACTATTAAATATTATAATTTAATGACAAACGTGACCGGCTAAATGCAAAATGGGGACATCCATAATGCAAAATGGAAAATGGGGACATCCATCATTTGAGTTGAGTTGGCTGAGCAGGAATCGATGGGTGTCCTCATTTAAGTTTTCTGGCGGATTCCTTCTTTCCCCGTAGCATCGGAACGCGTCCAATGGTATCGTTGCCGCCGCAATGTCATAAACTACGAGACTCGAAAGAACAAGAATGCCGCAACTTTTGCACGGACAATAAGCCGGGAATGAATAAAGCGGAATCCACCCCCTACTCTCAACCTATTTCCCACGGGCATCAGTTGTTCCAGGGAACAATCCTTGTTTTCATCGCCGAGGCGCTTCTGCCGGTCACAGGAATCGTTACAGCGTCCTTCCTTACGCGAAAACTGGGGGCTGGAGACTATGGATTGCTGGTTCTTTCCTCAACGCTCATTTCCTGGATTGAGCTCGCCATCACCTCGCTGTTTTCGCGCGCCTCAGTCAAGATCGTCAGTGATTCCGCAGACTGGCAGCCGGTTGGATCGACATTGCTGAGGCTGCACACCTATGTCAGCCTGGGAGCTTTGGCTGTCTGCTGGGCGGCGGCAAAGCCGCTGGCGGCTTTGCTGGGAGAACCGCGGCTCGCGGGCTGCTTGGCGCTTCTCGCGCTGGACATCCCGATTTTCAGCCTGGCCCACTGCCACCGCAGCCTGCTGGTCGGCAGAGGCCGCTATGCCGAGCGGGCCAAAGCCAGCGCGGCACGCTGGATCGCACGACTTCTTCTTATCCTTGTTCTCGTGGAAATGGGATTGTCGCTGCATGGTGCCATTCTGGGAAACGTCGGCGCCTCGTTGGCGGAGCTGGTCCTGGCGCGCAGCTATATTCGTCCTTCTTGGAAAGAACGGATGCCGTCGTCCACCCCTCTCTGGAACTATGCCGTGCCGTTATTTCTGAGCGCCATTGCACTCCGGTTCATGGGCCTCGGTCTTTTTCTATTGAAAATGCTGGGAGCCTCTGCAGCGGAGGCCGGCATTTACGGCGCCGCACAGAATATTTCCTTTGTTATGCCGGGCATCCTCGCTGTCTCGATCTCGCCGCTTATGCTTTCGACGGTGTCGCGCGTCCTCAGGGACAAGGACCTGACCGCTGCAAAACTCATCAGCCGGAATGCGATCCGAGCCGTGATCGCCACACTCCCCTTCGCCGCCATGGTCGCGGCGGCTTCCGACGAAATAACCGTGCTCTTTTTCGGCCGGCATTTTTCAGGTTCAGGCCCATTGATGGAAATTCTGGTTTTTGCCGGAATCGCCATGATTCTCATCAATCTGCAAAACGCCATCCTGATAGCCGGCGGAAATCCATCCTGGATTCTGAAGCTGACGGCGCCGCTTCTGCCGCTGGCTGTTGCAGGCCACCTGCTGGCAATCCCCGCTTGGGGCTCAGTGGGCGCAGCCTCCGTTACCGCAGCCGTGACCGGCTTTGGCGCACTGATCGGCCTGATTGCGGTTCGCAAGC
>CAZLHW010000149.1:1775-8532 GCA_964559085.1 uncultured Acidobacteriota bacterium
CCGATGGCGACCCTGACCCGGGCGCTTCTGCTCTCCGTTTTGGTTTATGTTTTATTACATGCCTGGCATGCAAGCGGCTTGGCCGTGCTGGCGCAGATGGCGGCGGTCACCGTCCTGATTGCCGGCGGCTTCATCCTCCTGGGAGAACTCCGGCGCGCCGAAATCCGCTTCATCGGCTCTGTTTTGCACCAAGCTTTAAAAAATGCCTATGGCGGCTCGCGGTTCAAATCGTCCTCGACTCATTAAATCCGACCGCACAAACCCCTTGGCCGCCCGAATCACCCGTTTTATAATCCGCACGCAAACAAGCGGGATCCGCCATGGCTTATGGAATATGTTTGAATGCTTTTGCCCGGCAGTACCGAAACCTCTCCTCCAAAGCATCTGCATGCTCGTATTGCCGCCCGTGGATTAGGGAGTATGCGTCATGAGGGTGCGCTGCAACAATCTGTCTGTAACTTTTCAAGACGCGTTCCGAAAAGTGGAAGCAATTCGAAACCTGAGCTTTGAATGCGCCGACGGCGAATTTCTCTCCATTCTGGGGCCCAGCGGATGCGGCAAAACCACGCTCCTTCGCGTGCTGGCCGGCCTTGTCGTCCCGGACCGGGGCGAGGTTGAAAAGATCCCCTCGTCTGCAAACGGCAACGGGCGCGCGCTTCTGGTATTCCAGGAAGACAGCCTTTTCCCCTGGATGACGGTTTTGAAAAATGCGGCGTTCGGACTGGAAATGCAGGGAGTGCCCAAATCGATACGCGAATCCCAGGCCGCCGACCTGCTGCGCCGCTTCGGCGTATCCGGCCGCGAAAACGCGTATCCGCATCAGCTGTCGCTGGGAATGAAACAGCGCGTCGCCGTTATCCGCTGCTTCCTCAGCAAGCCCGGGCTGATGCTCATGGATGAACCGTTCTGCGCCCTGGACGCCCAGATGCGCGCCACGCTGCAGCAGGAACTACTGGCTCTGTGGGACCGGAATTACAACAGCGTGATCTTCGTGACCCATGATATTGATGAAGCCCTGCTGTTGAGCGACCGGATTCTGGTAATGAGCCCGCAACCGGGCGCCGTTATAGGAGAAGTCTCCGTTCGCCTGCCGCGGCCGCGTTCCGCGGAGATAGCGCTGACTGAAGAATTTCTTCTGCTCAAAAGGGATATTTTCCATCTGCTCAAAAATCAGTCGCGGGAGTAAGCGTTATGCGGCATGAGGTTGCGTATTACACACGGATGGGAAGAGGCGTCTACAACCTGCTGCGGACGCCGAGAATTGAAAATCCGGAGAAGGCCGTGCTCGATCAAATGGCAAACAGAGAGCGGCATTTCCTGGAAACGGTCCGCGCCGTGATCTTCGAACGTCGCGAGAATCCCTACTTTCGCATGTTTCAGCTGGCGGGCTGCAATTACGGGGATCTCCGGAGGGGAGTGGAGCGCGAGGGTCTTGAATCCACGCTGGCCTCCCTGCATCGCGCGGGCGTGTATCTCACGCATGATGAATTTAAATGCAAAAAACCTATTGTGCGCGCAGGGCAGACGATCCCGGCGACGGCGGCGAGTTTCCTTAACCCGCTTGTCTCCGGTTTCTATGAATCCCGAAGCGGAGGGAGCCGCAGTTCCGGCACCGTCACACGGCAGAACCTAATCAACCAGATGTACCGCGAATGCCAGATTGAATTCATGCGGAAGGAATTTGACTTGGCCCATCGTGCAACGATGGGCGTGATGCCGATTCTCCCTTCCGCCTGGGGACTGAGCAACTGCCTGCGGGCGGCGCGGTACGGCGAACCTTTTGAAAAATGGTATGCGATCGGGGGCTCTCTCCGCGATTCCGGCCACTACCGCGCGGTCACGCGAACCCTGGTGCTTCTGGCAAAAGCGATGGGAGCCAAAGTCCCGATGCCCGTTTATCTGAAGCCCAACGACTTCTCTCCTGCAGCGGAATGGATCGCCCGAAAGCGGCAACAGGGCGTGTCCTGCCATGTGCGCGGCACTGTCAGCTCGTGCGTGCGCGTCGCCGCCGCGGCGCTCGACAAAGGACTCGACATCGAGGGAACGGTTTTTATCGGCGGCGGGGAAGCGCTGACGGACGCCAAGCGGCAGACCGTAGAATCCGCCGGAGCGCAGATATTTCCCACCTATTTTATCAGCGAAATCGGCCTGATCGGATTTGCCTGTCGACAAATGACGGCGGGCAACTGCGTCCATATCCACCGCGATTCGGTTGCCGTCATTTCGTACCGGCGCAAGGCGCCCCTTAGCGATTTTGAAGTCGATTCCCTGCTGTTTACAACGCTTCTTCCATTTTCGCCCCGGTTGCTGATCAACGCGGAAATGGACGACGCGGGCATTCTCGGACCGGCCCCATGCAACTGCACGTATCAAAAGGCCGGGTTTTCGCTGCAGGTCGGCGGCATTTACAGCTACGGGAAAATGACGGGCCAGGGAATCACTCTGGTCGGTTCCGACGTCGTGCATATACTGGAGGAGAGACTCCCGAAGCGTTTCGGCGGAGCGCCGGGCGACTATCAACTTGTCGAAGAGGAAACGCCGCGGCAAACGCAGATCTTTCTTCGCGTCAGCCCGCGCGTCCAAGCCGCTTCCGCCGATAGGATCCGAAAAGGCTTTTTTGAAGAAGTGCGCCGGCTTTACGGCGGCTCGTTGACGCAAAGGCACTGGCAGCACACCGAGGCTCTTCAGGTGATCTTCGGAGAACCGTTTATGACGCCGTCCGGCAAGATACTGCCGCTGCACTTGCTTGGGACCCAAACCGGAGGCAGCCGTGCATCGTAGACACTTTCTTATTCTCGCCGCAGCCGGGCTCTGCGGCTCCCAATGCAGGCGACGGCCCGCGCCCGGCGTTCTTCGGGTATCGGCGCATCCATTCTATTCCATGAGCGGGCTGTACCTGGCTAATGAACTCGGATACTTTGAAGATCTCGGCTTGAAAGTCGAAATTGAAACCATCGCGTCCTCCACCCAGGCGATTCCGCTTCTCGCAGGAGGAAAGCTGGACGTGGTTTTCAGCGCCCATAGCGCCTCGCTGGTGAATGCCATCGCCAGGGGATCCCGGCTCGCTATTGTCGCGGGCCGGGAAATTGCCGCGCCCGGATGTTCCGACAACAGCGTTTTTTACGGACGCCGGTCCGTTTTTCCATCCGGGCTGAAAGATGTCCGCCTGCTGAAGGGAAAACGTGTGGGCGCCGACACCAGTGTGAGCATCGGGGCCTTTTCCTTCGACACAATTCTCGCCGGCGGCGGTCTAAAAAAGAAGACCTCCAAATCCTTCAACTGCGCAAATCCGAATTGATCGTCGCGCTTCTGGACGAGAGGTTGGATGCCATAATGGCATCCGACGTTGCGCTGCGCTTTCAGTCCGTTCGCGACCGGATTGTTCAGGGGATTGGATTAGCCGATGTTGTTCCCAACCATCAATTCTCATTTATTATATATGGGCCGAGGCTGCTCGACGGCAGCCCCGATCTCGGGACACGGTTTTTAGCCGCCTATCTGCGCGGCGCGAGGGAATACGCCGGCGGAAGGACGCCGCGGTTCCACGACGAGCTATCGCTCTCCAATGGAATCGATCCGGTTGCTGCGCGCAACGACTGCCGCAAAAGCTTCGTTACGGACGGAAGAATCGACATGCCAAGCCTGGAACGCTTTATCAAATGGGCTGCGGCGAAAGGGCTTTGTCCGACCCCCGTCCGGGCGGAGCAGCTTGTGGATATGCGTTTCTTGAACGCGTTGTCGGCGGAAGGGAGGAGACCGGCGCCGTGAAAAAGACTTTAATGGGATTATGGCTGCCGGCTCTGATTCTTCTTTCATGGGAGATTGCCGCCTCCAACGGGTGGCTGAACCGGCTGATCTTTCCTCCTCCGAGCGCCATTTTTAAGGCGGCTAAAGAGATGGTTTCCCGCGGAGAATTGCAGCAGCACCTGAACGCTACGTTCACACGCCTTTTTCTTGGATTCCTCATGGGCGCTCTTACAGGTTTGGGATGCGGCGTGCTCATGGGCACGGTGCGCGCCGCGCGGTATTCGCTGGAGCCGATTATTTCGGGCGCGTACGCCACGCCCAAGCTGAGCCTGCTTCCCCTGCTTATGCTCTTTATGGGCGTGGGAGAAAGCGCGCGCATCTTTCTTATCGCCGTCGGCAGCTTTGTCCTGATGGCCATCCACGGGTTGGACGCCGTCCGACATGTGCCTCCGCGCTTTGTAGAATTGGCGGCGAACTACGGCGCCGCCGGACCCGGGATCCTTCGCAAGGTTTATCTGCCGGCCAGCCTGCCGCAGATCTTTACCGGCCTCCGCATCGCTCTCGGTCGGAGTCTTACCATAACCATCGCGCTGGAGCTTGTCAGCTGCCCCGACGGGCTGGGCAGCATGATCTGGATCGCGTGGCAGACTTTCTATACGGAAAAGCTTTTTATCGGAGTTCTTCTTTCCGCCCTGCTGGGCACCCTATTGCATTTTGCACTCAAAAGATTGGAGGCAAGGCTTGTTCCCTGGAAAAGTCGGATTCAATAAGGCCATCCTTTCAGGCACGCTGTTCTTCTTCCTTTTCCCATATGTTCTGTTTGCCGTACAAACAACAGGCATTCTTGAAGGATGGGTTTTCGACCCTTCCGGCCGCGTCATAAGCGGAGCAGAGTTAACGATCACAGACCTGGACAGGGGAACCTCGCGGACTCTGGCGACGGATTCGGGCGGACGCTACCAGGCTCGAAACCTGATTCCCGGAGTCTATCAGATTGAGGTTCGCTGCCCCGGTTTTAGCCGCACCGTGCGCCGGCCGGTGGATCTGCCTGCGGGCCGGGCGATTCAAATCGACTTTCACCTGATGCTGGGAGAGCCGCAGGAAAGGATCCTGGTGCAGGCAGAAATTCCGCTGCTCAGCACGCAGACATCGGATTGGGGAAGCTCGATTGAAAACCGGAAGCTGGAGGATCTTCCGCTTAGGGGACGGGATCTGTTTGATCTCGCGGCGCAAACGCCTGGGACCGCGATTGCGGCCACGGCCAAAGTGGGGCTGAGCACCGGCTGGGGCATTCACCTATCCGTCAACGGCAGCCGCCCGAACCAGAACAGTTTCCGGCTTGACGGCGTTTACATTAATGATGCGGCCAATACGGCGCCCGCAAGCGCCGCCGGAGCTCTGCTCGGCATTGAGGGGGTATCGGAACTTCGCGTCGTCAGCAGCCCGTTCAGCGCGGAATACGGCCGGGCCGCCGGCGGCACCATCACGGCGGTTTCCAAATCCGGCTCCAATCAGCTTCATGGAAGCCTTTACGAGTTCTTTCGCCATAGCGGCTTGGATGCAAAAAACTTTTTCGATGCAGCAGGCGAAAAAATTCCGCCGCTTCGCAAAAATCAGTTCGGCGGATCTCTGGGAGGTCCCCTCCACCCGGGAAAAATTTTTTTCTTCACCAACTATGAAGGCATCCGATCTTCGTTGAGCAAGACGCAACGCGCGGACACTTTGTCGGAAGCGGCGCGGCAAGGCGCCGTGGCTACATCCACCGGCATCCGCTATATCCGCGTTTCGCCGGAGGTGGTCCCCTACCTCGCACTCTATCCGCTTCCGAACGGAGCCGACTTCGGCGACGGATCGGCGGAATACCGGTCCGAAGTGCCTACGCGCACTCGGGAGGACATGGTCGCCGCAAGACTCGACCTCGACCTTTCGGAAAAGCTGCATCTTTTCGGACGCTATGCTTTTGACACCGCTGAAACATCCACAAAAGATCCTTTCCAGATCTGGACCTTTCCATCAAACTCGCGCAATCAGTTCCTCCAGGCGGACACGCAATTGTTTCCTTCCCCGAATTCCATTCATGCATTCCGGTTCAGTTTCAGCCGGGTGCGCAACGCGGAGCTTAGCCGTGTCCGCAACGACATAGCGGAATCCCTCTCCTTTGTTCCGGGTCGACCCCTGGGCGTGATCGAGGTCACCGGCCTCACCTCTTTGGGCGGGCTTCAAGCGCGTCTGCGTCCGCGCTATTTCGCTCTCAACAATTTTCAATTCAACTATGACGGCACCTACCTTGCAGGCTCGCATACCTTCCGCTTTGGCGGAAGCTTCGACAGGATCCACATGAATCAGCGGGCAGATATGAATGCCGCCGGGTATTATAAATTCACTTCCATTGCGGATTTTTTGCAGGCCAGGACCAGCTACGGCGATGTCATGGTGCCGGGCTCGGACAGCATACGGGGATGGCGGCAGAGTCAGTATTCGGGCTTCGTTCAGGACGAAATCCGCCTCCGCTCCAACCTGACCGCGACGCTTGGGGTGCGCTACGAAGGCTATACGACGCCGGACGAAGTGAATCGAAAGATTGCCACCCTCCCGGATCCGCTTCGGGACCGGGCCGTCACGGTCGGAGGACCGCTTTTTGAAAATCCTTCCGCGAGGAATTTTGCTCCCCGCGCCTCCATTGCATGGGATCCGTTCGTCAAAGGCCGCACCACGGTGCGCGCCGGCGCCGGCATTTTTTTCGATCTTCTGGGCATGCGGGAGCTTGTCATCGCGGGATCTCGGATGCCCCCCTTTTTCAGCCGCGTCACATTGCAGAAGGCTGCGTTTCCTTCGCTGCTGGACTCCATAAAAAATGCGAAACCAGAGCTCGCTCCGGACGGCATCAAATTTCGCCCGAACCAGCCGTATACGGTTCAGGTCCAATTAAGTGTTGAGCAAACCCTGGCGGCCGATACCGTAGTCCGCGGTTCCTATGCGGGGATGCGCGGCATTCATCTGCCCGGGCAAA
>CAZLHW010000150.1:0-8489 GCA_964559085.1 uncultured Acidobacteriota bacterium
TATTCTCCCAAAGATTCTGATCTTTGTCGCTTACCTGTCGAATGTCGACACCTATACCGAAGAACGCATCCGGGGAGAACTGGCCAAGATCATGCGCGACCGGACAACGATTCTCGTTTCGCACCGGATTTCAACGGTTAAAAGCGCGCACCAGATCGTGGTGTTGAAGGAAGGCTCTATTGTGGAGCACGGAACGCACGACTCCCTGATGGCCCAGCAGGGGGTCTACGCGGATCTTTATCAAAAACAGCTTTTGGAAGAAGAACTGGCCGCAATCTGAAATGATGCCCCCTGACGCGAATGAGGAACAGGTATTGGGAAAAGCCTACGACGCACGCCTGATGCGCCGGCTGCTTGGTTACATCAAGCCGTATCGCCGTTCGGCATACCTGGCGATCGCATGTCTTCTTGCAGGGTCGGGCCTTTCGGTCGTTCAACCCTATCTGACCAAGGTCGCCATCGATCGATACATCCGCAGCCACAACATCGACGGACTGAATCAGATCGCCATTCTGTACATAGTCTCCCTGATCCTTGTATTCGCGCTGAGCTACAGCCAGACCTGGCTCATTAATCTGATGGGCCAGAAAATCATGTGCGATCTCCGCATGGAAATTTTCAGCCACCTGCAAAGGCTGGATGTCGCTTTCTTTGACAAGAATCCCGTCGGACGCCTGATGACGCGGGTTACTACGGATGTCGATGCTCTCAATGAGCTGTTCACGGCCGGCGTAATTTCCGTTTTCGAGGATATCTTCATGCTTTCGGGCATTATCCTCTCGCTCTTTCTCCTCAACTATAAGCTCGCCCTGGCAATTGTGGCCATTCTTCCGCTCCTGATTCTGGTCACGCTGCTTTTTAAAATCAAAGTGCGGGATTCTTTCCGGCGGGTGCGGACGGCGATCGCACGCATCAATGCCTTTCTTCAGGAGAACATTACGGGCGCCGCCGTCGTCCAGATCTTCGGGCAGGAAAGGAAGCAATACAGGAGATTCACCCGCATCAATAAAGAGCATCTGGACGCCAATGTCCAGGGCATCTTCTATTATGCGATTTTCTTCCCGCTTCTGGAGCTGATATCGGCTCTGGCCATCGCGCTCATCGTCTGGTACGGCGGGCTGCAGGTTCTGGCCGGCGCCCTGACGTTGGGAACGCTCGTCGCTTTCATTCAATACTCGGATCGCTTCTTCCGTCCGATCTCGGATTTAAGCGAAAAATACACGATTCTGCAGTCGGCCATGGCCTCTTCCGAACGCATCTTCAAGCTATTGGACACGGAACCGGACATTGTCTCTCCGAAAACGCCGGAAGCGCCCGCTGTCCGGTCGGGGAGCATTGAATTCCGAAACGTCCACTTCTCCTATAATCCGGGCGAGCCCGTGCTTCGCGATATTTCGTTCAAGGTGAACAAGGGGGAAACCATCGCCGTGGTCGGCGCTACGGGCGCGGGCAAGTCCACCATCATCGCGTTGCTGAGCCGGTTGTACGACGTGCAGCAGGGCGAAATCCTGATCGATGGTATCAATATTAGGAATTATGATCTGCAGGCATTGCGCCGGTCCATCGGGATTGTATTGCAGGACGTGTTCCTGTTTTCGGGAAGCGTGGCTGAAAACATCCGCCTGGGCAACAGCGCTATCTCCGATATCGCGGTCCGAAAAGCCGCCGAGACGGTTCATGCCTCCCACTTCATCGAGGCACTCAACCAGCAATACGCCTCAAAGGTCGGAGAGCGGGGCGCGGCACTGTCGATGGGGCAGAAGCAGCTTCTTGCATTTGCCCGCGCTCTTGCGTATGACCCCAAAATACTTGTTTTGGACGAAGCAACCTCCAGCATTGACACGGAGACGGAGTTGCTAATCCGGGACGCGCTCGAAAAACTGAAGGCAAACCGGACCTCGATCATCATCGCGCATCGGCTGTCGACCGTGCAGAAAGCCGACCGCATTATCGTTCTGCACCCCGGCCGCATCCGGGAAACCGGAACGCACCAGGAGCTGCTGCATTTAAAAGGGATTTACTGGAAGCTCTATCAGCTGCAGTATAAGGACCAGCCCAACGGCATCGGGCATCATCCGCAAATCGTCAATCGTCAATCGTAAATGCCTATCTCGCGCCTTTGCCGAAAATCACAACGGGGAAGGTTCGCAATAGAATTTTAAAATCCAGCAGCAGAGACCAATTGTCGATGTAATGCAGATCGAGCTTCATCCATTCGTGGAAGTCGATTTCGTTGCGGCCCGACACCTGCCACAGGCAGGTGATTCCCGGCTTCACGGACAGCCGCCGGCGCTGCCAGCGCGTATATTCCTTGACTTCATCCGGCAGCGGCGCCCGGGGGCCGACCAGGCTCATATCCCCCTTCAGAACATTCCATAATTGCGGGAGCTCGTCGATCGAACTCTTTCTGAGGAAACGGCCGAGCGGCGTGACGCGCGGATCGTTGCGCATCTTGAAAACGGGGCCGTCCATCTCGTTGAGATGCCGGATTTCCCAAAGCACATCCTCCGCCCCATCATACATGCTTCTGATTTTGTAGAGATTGAACCGGCGCCCGTACAGTCCGCAACGAACCTGCCGATAGATGACGGGCCCCTTGGATGTGATTTTAACGAGCAGCCCGATCACGGCAAGAAACGGCAGCAGGAGTACGAGCATCAGGGCGGAGATGAGGATGTCCAGAATTCGCTTGATCAGCAGTGAGAGGGCATGCTCCGGTGCGGAGCTGAAGGTGATAAATGGAACATTTTCGACAAATTCCATCGAAAGGTTCGTAACCTTTGCCGGGAAAAAGTCGGCGGCCACGCGGGTACGGATCCCCTGCTCGCTGCAAAATTCCAGGACTTTATCCAGAACATCCAGACTCGGGCGGTCGCCCACGAACAGGATCTCATCCACAACATTATTCTCAATAATCTCGGGCAAATCCGCAACAGAACCCAGAATATCCCCTTCCGGCTTCACCTTCTCGGTGTCCTTGACATCCACATAGCCTAGAATCCTCAACCCCCAGTCGGAGTAGCGCGATACCAGCGCGCCCATTTTGCGGGCCTTTGGAGAGGTTCCGACTATTACAATATTGCGGAGGTGCTTCGAGGGAAAACGCAGCTGCTTTCTTTTGGTGTGAAGATGCACCAGCCAGCGCACCGCAACAAGCATCAGCGCCTGATACAGTCCGAAAAGGGCAATGAGCGGACGACTCAAATCCAGTTTCAAAGCGAAAGACAGAAAGCCCAGAAACAGCCCGAGGAGAATAGAGCTCTCAATAACGATCCGCACCTTTTCCCAGCCTGAACGCCGGATGGTAATCCGGTAAAGCCCGAGAGAAGTGGCTGCCGCCGCCCAGCAGATAACGGCAAGCCCCATACTCCAGAAATAGGCATTGATCGGATGCAATTCCGGATTCAGCAGAGAATCCAGATGCGGAGGGAGCGCATTCGCCAGATGAATCCGGCTCCAGTAGGCCAGCGGAAAGGCCGCACAGGTCAGGAGAATATCCGTCAGAAACTGCAGCCTGTTAAATAACTTTGCGCGCTCTCTGAACATAATCGCGGATCGCTTTCTCAGGGAAACAGGATTATAGCACAGTCCGATTTCTGCGAATGCTACTGCAAGAAAAGATCATTGGGATAAAGGGGTAGAGGGATAAGCCGATAAAAATGAAGTCCATCCGTTTATCAAATTCTCCCTTTGCCCCTTTTACCTCTCTGATCCTTTAGGGGGCCGGCGCGAAATGCGCCAACAGATCACGGATCTCCAGCATGTCCTTCAGGACAAAGGCTTCTCCCATCCGCTTGCCGATGAGGGATCCATAATAGGAATGCATGCTCTCAATGTTTGCCAAAAAGTCCGGATGGCTCAGCTTGGTGGCAGGCTCCCGGCTTTTGGGATTATAAAGCTGGGATCGATAAGCCCGGATGGCTTCATTGCGCTGGTCGCGGTATTCCGAGACATCTACAACAAAGCTGGGGCGACAGTCGTGCGGAACCTTAAAAAAAAGAAGCGTTTCCGGGCGATACCGGGGTTGCCCTGTTTTGATTTTCGCCAGCCCGGAATGATGTACCGCTTCGGAAACCAACCGGCTCGTCTTCACATGATCCGGATGCTTGTCCTCCCAATGATGGGTAAGCACCACCCGAGGGCGATACGTGCGCAGCACTCGAATCACCTTTATTCGTGCCGCCGGTGTAAGCGGTATTTCGCCGTCAGGGAAGCTCAAGTTTTCGCGAATTTTCAATCCAAGAATTTTTGAGGCCTTTTGCGCCTCGCGCCTTCGGATCCCCGGCGTCCCTCGGGTTCCCAGTTCCCCGCGCGTCATATCGACAACACCGGTCGAATAGCCCATCGCCGCCATTTTAGCCATCGTCCCGCCTGCAAAAAGCTCCACATCGTCCGGATGCGCTCCAAAAGCAAGTATGTCCAGAACCGTTTAATCCTTAAAAATACGCTGATGTTGGGATTCATAACGTCCAGCCGCTCGTACAGCGATCGGAACACGCTGCGGGAATAACGCAGCGGCCATTGAATAGCGGCAAGATCCCTTTCCTGAATATGTCCGTTCGGCGCCAGCGCATTGCATACCCGATGCAGGTGCCGGGCCGCCGTTTCCCACCTGTTTTTGCAGGCGGCGTCCGATTTCTCCCGAAGCCGGTTCAACTGAAAAACGATTCTTTCCCTTATGGAAGCAACCTCTTTTTCAAAACCGCGTTCGGCCGGAAAAAGCGCACGCACTTTGTCGATGTAATCTTCCACCTCCTGTCGGAGCGATTGGAGCCTTTGACCGATCCCGCCCGGCATGTTTTTTTCAATCCCATCCATTAGGCTTTGTACACCACAATACAATTGAGTCAGCTCAAGACCGTATCGATCAAGAATTTTTTGGCTCCGGAGGTCGGCGACTGTGGCGCTCGCCTGCGGCCAGGCCAGGGGGGGAAGCAGGTTCAGCGCGCGAAAAGTCTGCTGCGCATCAAGAGTCTCCTGAATCTCGCCGTAATCGATGACGCGGACCGCGGCCGGGAAGAAGAGACTCTGAAGCACATAATCTGAATCAGAGTTGCACCCGCACGGCTGCAATCGGTCCCGGGCATACCGGCGAAAATCCGGAGTGCAGGAATTGAAGACAATGAATCCCCCGTCTTCCCAAAATGAGGACAAGAGCTCTGTCGTGGCCTCGGCAAAGGTATTCCCTGGGCGATAGGCCGTTTCGATTATATCCAGGGTTTCCGGATCGTAACTGTCCCGCCCGATTTCCCGGATGCGCGGAATCAGAGCGCCGGCCTCTCCCTCCGACAAAGCATCACACGGAGAAATGTCCGGCTCCCCGCTTCTGTGAACCGTCAGTAACTGGATATTCGATCGGGCATCCAGCAGCGCAATGGATCCGCCGGAGAAAGCGGAGGGAACGAAAGATCGAATCCAGCATATCGGCACGGCGCGGATTGTGCGCCGGGAGAGCTCCTCGCATATTTTGAGCGCAGTCAAGCACTTGAGCATTTGAAACGCGGGCCCGCCGAACAAACAGGGAGTAATGCCGGCCAGAACGGCAACGGTTCCCGGCTGCCGCAAACGATCCAATACATCCCGAATCGGCGCGTCGCGAGCCTCTGCCGAATCCGCAAGGATCCGGAGCAAGATTTCACTGTCTGCAGCCTGCCGTCTGTAGACATCCGCGTGCGCAGCCAGAAAGTCCATAATCCGGCCGGCCGGCGCAAGGGTCAGGCGCGCGCGCAAAAAGTCAAGCCAGATCTCCGGAATGCCCGGCAGCAGTTCAAATTCCAGTTCAGTCCGCATGGATTTTAAATTTACGACTCGGCGGCGTGCGGGAAAAATCGCTCCATCCCGGTCCGAGCCGGGGCGCACAAGCGCTACGCCCTCTTTCCGGACTTTTTGGCTGGATAATAAATCCGCAGTATTCTCCGATCATCTCCGGCATCGGTGATCTCGACTTCCGTGGCGTCCTCCGTCTTATCACTGAGGCGCTCACTCCACTCTATGACCGTTACACCTTCGCTGCCCATAAAATCGTCCAGTCCGATTGAGTAAAGATCCCGCGCACCCTCCAGCCGATACAAATCCACATGGTAAATGGGACAAGTGCCCTGATAAACGTTCACCAGAGTAAACGACGGACTGTTGACGAGGCTTGTGTCCGCAAGCCCCAACCCCTGAGCAATTCCCCGCGTCAACGTGGTTTTTCCTGCGCCCAGATCCCCCCGCAGCAGAATAATGCCGGGGATAGACAGCCTCCGTCCAATCTCCGCGCCGATCTTCTGAGTTTCTTCGGGAGATTTGCTTAATATTACCTTGGCCGGTCGTCTTGCTCCCTTTGTGCGCGCTTTCATGCATTCATCACTTTTTTAAACGCTTCGTGCAGATAGGTAAGCAGGTCGGTGGCAATCAAAGGTTCCATCCCCTGATGCGCCGCGGCCAGATCCCCGGACAGGCCGTGAAGGTAGACTGCGGCACAGATAAAATCAGCGATATCGGCGCTGTTTCCGTGATCTTTCTGATGCTTCCATGCGGCTGCAAATCGTCCCATCATTCCAGCCAGAATATCGCCGGTCCCTCCGGTGGCCATTCCAGGATTCCCCGTATTGTTGATGAATATTTCGCCGGTCGGGGCTGCAACAACGGTCTGAAATCCCTTTAAAACCACATGGCAGCGATACCGCGCGGCGCAGTCGCGCGCTGTTTCCAGGCGGCTTTTCTGCACATCGGAAATTTTTTTCCCTGTCAGGCGGGCCATTTCCCCGGGATGCGGCGTCAATATCACCGGCATACCCTCTTCGTTTCGAAGCGGCTCCGCAGGCGGAACGAAGGCGTTGATGCCGTCGGCATCCAAAACCACAGGGACGGGCGAATGGCGCACAAGTTCCCAGACAAGTTTTCGAGTGGACGGGTGCGTCGTCATTCCCGGGCCGAGCACAAGAGATTCCACATTCTTGAGCTGCTCCAGCACCCTGCCGGCGCCCGCTCGATCGGAGGAGCCCTCCTCTGTTTCGGGCAAAAATTCAGTCATCAGCTCCGGAAATTTCCCCGCAACCCCCTGCTGCAGACTTTTCGGAAGCCAGAGCGTGACAAGTCCCGCGCCGGAACGCAGCGCGGCAAGTCCCGTCATCAGGGCAGCCCCGCTCTTTCCCGCGGAACCGGCAACCACGTAAACGTGGCCGTAGGTTCCCTTATGGCTATCCCGGGCTCTGGGGGGCAGAGCTTTGCGCACCTGAGCAGCGTCCATCAGGTTCATTTTGTAGCCGGGATTTTCAAACAAGGCATAAGGAGACCCGATAGGCACCAGGATTGTTTTCCCGGCATAATCAGCAGCCGGCGGCATAACGTGGACGAGTTTCAGCGCCGAAAACGTCACCGTAAGATGGGCCTTTACGGCCGGGCCCGGGATGGTGGAAGAGTCGGCAAACAGTCCGGAAGGAATATCGACCGCTGCAATAAAAGCGTGGGCGGATGCTTGATGAATCCAGTCGATGATCGGGCGGTAGTCCGGGCCAATGGGCTTGCTGAGACCGGTTCCGAAAAGAGCATCGACAACAACATCCGGAAAAGCCGTTTTTCTCAAGCAGGTTTTGGCTTCGGCCGCCGTCGGAAGAATCGTGATCGGCAAGTCCATGGCGCGCACAATGTCGTAGTTGACCTTCGCGTCCCCTTTCAGCTTGTCAGGATCGGAGAAAAGCAGGATCGCGGGCGCAACGTTCCGCAGCGCAAGATAGCGCGCGGCGACAAAGCCGTCGCCTCCATTGTTGCCCCTCCCACAGAGAATCAGAATGCGTTTCGAACTGAGATTGGGGCAGGCTTTTTCGAGTTCTTCCGCGAAGGAACGGCCGGCATTTTCCATCAGCAGTATCGATGGAATACGGTACCGCTCCGTGGTTAATCGGTCGACTTCACCCATTTGCGCCGCGGTCAGTATCTTCATGTACACCTCCCCATTTGCCGGCCATCCGCCTGCGGTGCAATCGGAAGTGCGAGTCAAAGCATTATGAGCCAACATGCGATTATCATCGATGCAAGCGCGTGTCCGCACTGAAGGTGCGGAGCAGTATAGCCCAGGGTGGAGGCTGCGTAGCAGCCGGAGCCCTGGGTAAGGCGGCAGGAGCTTTTAGCCCTGTAAGGGCGGCACAGACTGGGTCGCCCTTACAGGGTTTATTCAACTGCCATGCCTTACCCAGGGTTCCAGAGCCTCGCCATGCTCGGCTCTTCCACCCTGGGCTGGATTGCTTCGCGCTTGCAGCGCTCAGAGCGTTTCGGCTAAGGTTCCATTTTGACTCGCACTTCTGATTACACCGCCTGCGGCCAGTTGACCCTGATCCGGTGAAAACCTATATTTAATCTGTGAAACATTTAGGAGACGGAATCATCTGAGATACGCAGATAAACCGGATGTCCGCCTGGCAACAAAAATCTTAGCATAGCGGGCCTTTCCGGAGAAAACAACAGCTCCTAAGGGGAGGAAATTATGAAGAGATATAGTGCGGCGC
>CAZLHW010000151.1:0-8409 GCA_964559085.1 uncultured Acidobacteriota bacterium
ATTTATGGGGGCGCGTTTCCCGGGACATTATCGAATTCCTTCATACGTCCCATGGTGGCCCGGGGCCAGTGCATCAAATCGCACGGCGCCGGCGAAGCCTACCTGCCGATTCTGGAAGCGCTCACCACCCTCTGCTCTCTGCCGGAAGGCAAAGCCGTCGTACACCTGTTGTGCCGCCATGCTCCCCTTTGGCTGATCCAAATGCCGTCGCTCCTCAACGCTCTTCAAATGCGAAAACTGAAAACTGCCACTGTGGGAGCAACGCGCGAACGTATGCTGCGCGAAATGGCGGAAGCCGTCGAAGTTCTGACCGCCGAAAAGACTCTTATTCTGGTCCTTGAGGATCTGCAATGGAGTGATTGCTCCACGCTGGATCTTATTTCTTACTGGGCCCAGCGAAGAGCATCCGCCCGCTTTCTTTTGATTGCCTCGTATCGATCAGGGGAATTATTTGCGGAGGATCACCCCCTGCACTCCATTCGCGACGATCTGCTGGCACGACAATTGTGCCGGGAACTGAATGTCCCGGCCCTCGACCGATCCGCCATTGAAGAGTATCTGATTCGGCGGTTCCCCGCCGGAAGATTCTCAAAAGAAGCCGCATCCTGGCTTCACAAGCAGACCGGCGGCAATCCTCTCTTCATGGTGAATATCCTGGATCACCTGCAAGCGCACAATCTGATAGTCCGGCTCAACAGGAATCGGGAGCTGCGCATTTCAATTGCGGAGGCTGAACAAGCCGTGCCGCCATTCATCCGGCAGATCATTGAGCGCCAGTTCGAACAATGCACCCCGCACGAACAGCGCCTGCTGCAGGCAGCCAGCGTGGAAGGCATGGAATTCTCGGCCGAAGGAGTAGCCGCCGCCCTGGGCGATACCGCGGAACAGGTTGAAGCACAATGCCGGCGATTGGCGAAAAGACGTCTTTTTCTGCAGCCCCTCGGCTATCGACGGGTTTCCGGCGACCGGCAGGTCTTTCTCTACGGCTTCATCCATGCCTTGTATCAAAACACCTGTTATCAGTTGACGCCGGAAGAGTTGCGTACGCGTCTTCACCGGCGCATTGCCGAACATATCGAAAATTCCTGCGCAGCGGGCAATGGAAAGCCGGTCGCCCGTCTGGCGATGCATTACGCGCGCGGAGGCAGAAGCCAGCTTTGAGCGGTCGATTGAAATCGCGCGGCATCAGCAGAGCCGGTCTTTTGAGCTTCACGCCGCCACAAGCTTCGCCCGCATACTGCAAAGCCTGGATCAAAAAATGGAGGCGAAAGAGCGGCTTGAAATGATCTACAATTGCTTTTCGGAAGGCCATAGAACGCTCGATCTGAAGGAAGCCGGCGCATTGCTGCAAGAGTTGTAAACCGCGGATTTATATACTTGCGAATCGGACCGATTTCCGGTCCGAAGGGAGGAATGGAATGGCAACCGCTCATGTAAAGAAATCATCCGCTATACTGTCGACAGTTCTGGACCCAAGGGGGCAGAGCACCCTTATGGTTCACCCCCTGCCGCTGGCGCCCCGCCTCGAAACGCTTGAAGGCAAGAATCTATACCTGATTGACGTCGGATTCGGCGGAGGATGGGAATTCCTTGAAGAAGCCGAAGCCTGGTTCAAGCGGAATAAGCCGGGGGTCCACACCGTTCTGCTGCATAAAAAGGGGATCATGTTTGTCGATGAACCCGAAATGTGGGCAGATCTGAAACATAAAGCGGATGCCGTCATCTTCGGCGTCGGAGGCTGAGATGGATGCACGGCGAGTGTCGCCGCGCATTGCAGAGAACTGGAATCCAAATATGGAATCCCCACCGCTCCCTTGGCGAGCGCGCGCTTTGCCGAATATGCGGCACAGGACGCGAAGAACCACGGAATGAATCTCCGTTTCTCCTTCCCTCCCTATCCGCTGGTCGGACGGCCCCGCGAAGTGCTGCGCAAATATGTGGAGGGGCTCGACCCCATTTCGGGAAAGCCCCTGATGCCTGAGATCATCGAGGCGCTTACCCGGCCGCTTTCGGAAGATGAAAAGAATCCCAAGGCCGCCCGCCGCAGCCCCAGGCCTCGTTTTCTTCAACCGGACACGGAGGAAAATTATCACCGGCTTTTCCTTGAAAACGGCTGGACCGACGGAGCTCCCATCATTCTGCCCACGGAAGAGCGCGTCGCGCATATGCTGACGGGCACAGCGGCAGATCCCGATCAGGTCGTCGGCCAGATGACGGTTACCATTCATCAGGAAAAGCTGGAATACACCGTGGAAAAAGTGGCCGTCAATGCCGTGATGGCGGGCGCGGGCCCGGAACACCTTCCGGTCATCCTTGCTCTCGCAGCCAGCGAAGAGGCCTCCATGCCAAGCTCCACAACGTCCTTCGGAAGAATGGCCGTCGTGAACGGCCCCATCCGCGAAGAGATCGGCATGAACTCGGGATTGGGGGCCCTCAGCCCGTTCAATCATGCCAACACCGTAATCGGACGCGCATGGACACTGATGACACTGAATTTCGGAGACGCGCGCCCCAACGAGACCTTCATGGGATCAACCGGCAACACCATGAACTACAACAACATGATGATCGCCGAAAATGAGGAGCGCAGCATCTGGGAACCGTTCCACGTCAGGAAGGGATTTAAGAAAGAAGAGAGCGTCGTGAGCCTTTTCCAAGGATGGAGCGCCATCAACAGCATGGGCGCCGCGGGCTGCCGCCGTCCGGCCCAGGAAGAAATGCTGCTTATGATGCAGGCTTTCCCATGCCTGCAGGGCGCCCTCACGCTTGTTATGGATCCGCTTGTGGCCAAACACCTGAAGGAGCAGGGATTCGATAACCCGGCCAAGCTTTCCGATTATCTTTGCAAAAATTTCAAGATGACGGCCGGACAGTTCTGGGGATCCGACGTGGTCTATTCTTTGGTGGAACCCAATGCGCGCAATGGAGTCGAACCCTACGCGTCCTGGCTGAAACTGCCCAAAGACGCCGTACTCGCACCTTACACAGATCCCGGGAAAATAAACAGCTTTGTTGTCGGCGGAGAAACTCAGGCGCTGTGGCTGACCACCGACATGTGGTATACCAAGTCTGTCTCGATCGACCGGTGGCGGCCGAAGAGCGGCGTCTATAAGGAAGACGAACAGGCCCGGCGCCGGAGGCTGGCACGCCAGAAGCGCCACGCCGGCGCCTTGAATGCTTCGGGATATGATTTGAAATAATTTTCAGATCCAAAGCATTCGCAAATCCGTTCGTTTTAAATCGGCGGCGTCGCGATTCTTTGCGTTCTTTGCGTCTTCGCGGATAGACAAAACAAGCCGCCAGGACGCAAAGAACGCGAATGGGCTCGAGGGACTAGGGATGCTTGTCCATTCCGACCCGCATAAGCCCGTAGCCCCCGGCACCCCCGCCCTCGGGTCGCGGCACGGAGGGATTTTCCGGATACGATCCGACAATGACCCATCCCTCGCTCAGAAGCTCATCCAACGCGTGCTTCCTGCTGGACCACCTTCGGGTGGATTCCCTGGAATCGGCAAAAAGGCTTGTCAGGAAATGCCAGGTTCCCGCCTCGTGCTCCAGCCACGCATAACGAGGGGTCCACGATTCGGAAATCGCGCCGCTCGCCAGACTATTCGGATCCATTGCTCGATAGTAACCCATTGCATTCCTTTTCCGGCTCAGAGTGTTTCGAAAACCCTCATGCCTTTTTGGCTGACACCGCAAAGCTTTGCAATTGACATGCCAATCGGACCACATAAAAAAAGACGAATCAAGGGCGTGGGAGAAATCCTCTTTATCATCAGAGAGTTGCGATCTCCTATCGCCGAAAAATATTTCAGCGGCTCAACACGAACTGCTTCCCTCCGCTGCATGCATGTGCGGATTTACATCACCGTCGCGCTCAAAATCAACACACCCTCTCCTGCACCCGGCCGTTAACAGATCAAAAATTGTACGGGATCGGTGATTCGCATCACGGCTTCCCTCACGGATAGCATCGATAATGCTCCACAGATTCAGACACTGGAATGGTTGAAGAGGGGGGCAAAAAAGTGGCTGACAATCAAACCTCCGGACATCCTCGTCTATGGATAAACTATCCGTATATAGACAAAGAAGAGAGGGAGTTCTCTTACCTGGTCCCTCAGTTGAAAAATGCCAACTTCGATGTGGTGTATGACTCATTCCGCATGATGTCGGACACCCGCCTCTGGGCGCGCGTTGTGCCCAGGCTGATCAGCATTGGGTTTGACGGATGGATGTATATCCTGACACACCAGTGTTTCACCCGCAGGACCTATACGGAGGAGCTGACGGCTGCCATCGATCAGGTCACGAAATATATGGGGCCGCAGTTCCCGATGATTGGGTTGATGCATGGAATTGCCACCCAGAATGTGCCGCTGGCGCTTCGCATGCGTCCCTGCATTTCGCTTGGGGATCCCGAATGGAAGCAGCAGCTGTCGGACATATTGCTCAAGCGCCTGGCGCCCGGGAAGGAAAGAACTATGCAAAAGGAAACACGCTATCAGTGGAAGATTCATCCCTGCTATGGCGGCGATCCTTCGATGACGGCGGTCGAGGTCCGCTCCATGGAAGAGCGGATCCAGTACTGGCGCTTCGCAATTCCCAAAACAGCGCATACGGCCCGCTGGGGACAGGGGCCGTCGGGAGGAGCGGAAATTTCGCCTATTCGTTTTGCTGAAGCACGTGGAACGGGGCGCTATGAAGGCCGCGAGATTACCTGGTTCGGCGCCGCCAATACCATTTCGGACACGGAAAGCGCGTATGCCGTATTCCTGGGGCAGCTGCCGGATTTCATTTGTTTCGGCCCGGCCAAAAATCCCTTCGGTCCGCCCGGATCCATGGAGATAATGCGCCCGGGACTTCTGGGCAAAACCGGCGGGATCCATTAAACCCGGATTCCGAAATTGTTGGACGATTTTGAAATCAATCAGCTGCCTATCGATATTTCCACTTCGGAATCCGGGTTACGTCGACGTTTTTTGGTCAGGAAAAAATCCACGTCATCAAAAGCGCGATCGCGAGACAAATCCAGGCGCTTCGGTACAGGCTTCTGTTCAGAGCCGCCAGACGTTCGGCGGTTCTCCCGGAAGGCGCGAGACAGCGAAGCAGCAGGGGCCACATGGCCAGAAAGGATCCAGGCAGAAACAGTCCGACGATAATCAGTGACAGCGGCTGTGATCGGGCAACCCCATCATCTGGGGACCAAGGTATTCCCGATAGGCTGCGTACGCAATAAAGATCCCGAAGCCGGCCATGCCAGCTGTCAGGGCAAGCGGCGGAAGAGAGACAAGGCTGGAGGATCTCCGGACCAGCAGAAACCCCAGAAGCAAAAGGAGCCCGATGCTGCTGCCATAGTAAGTCGCGACGATCACGGAAACACGCGCTCCGCCGAAAAGCGCATCCGGGTTCAGCTTTGCCGCTGCGAAAGCCATATCCGTCACCGCGGTGCAGCAGGAAACGGCGACACCCGGCGGCGAAAAGGACAGCAGGAATGCCAATTCCGCAGCTGCGTCCACAGCGGCGACCAGGGAAACCACCGTCAGGAACCGAAGAACGTTTTGGACAAGCGGGCGTGTCTTCAGCGCCAGGTCCAATCGATACAGAATCAGCCAACCGCCGATCAGGAAAAAGGCCGCGGGCTTCACTATCTCCAGAAAGAGCGTAAAACCCGGGCGCACCTGCGTGACGCCGAAAATGCACATGGCGCCGGGGATGAGGGGGACATAGCTCTGCAGCACAATGTAGAAAAGCGGCCAGGACGCCAGTCGGAGTATAAAGGCTGTCGCAATCAAAAGGAAAGACAAGTGGATCCCATCTTTTGCGGCCGCTCTTTCATCGACGGAGTCGCTCTGCTTCATCCGGCGGCTGAAATAGAAGGCTGAAACGACCGAAGCCGCTATCAATAATAGAGAGATGGCGCCTACAAAGAGCGCCGTCAGGGCAAAGGGATTCAGGATCATGAAGTCGCGCACCTTCCGGATGGACCGCCCTCTTCAAGTTTTCCGTCCAGCAGGCGGTGCACCGCGTCCGGATTATGAAGAGCCTCTTCAGGGCCCGCGCCCCGCAGCAGATCGGCCTCGGGGGTGACAAGAACAACGGTGGCACCCTTTTTCCGCCGGCGCCCCAAGGCCTGCAATACCGTGAACGCAGAAGCGGCGTCAATATTGGAAGTGGGTTCATCGGCAAACACTATTTCCGGATCATTGATGAGGGCGCGCGCCACGCAAACGCGCTGCTGTTCTCCCCCGCTCAATTCCTCAGGCCGGTGAAAGAGGCGGTCACGAAGACCCAGCTGCTGCAGCAGATCGGAGGCGCGCCGGAAGCGCTCCTTCTCCGGCACGCCGAGCGGAACCAGACTCACGGCCGCGTTTTCCCAAGCCGTCATGCGCGGCAGCAGGGTGAATCCCTGGAAGATGAAGCCGATTTTCTGACGCCTTATCCGGCTTAATTCCTCCTCGCTGTAATCGGTCACATCCTCTCCGCAGAAGAACACGCGGCCGGCGCTGGGACGGCTGAGAAGGGCCAGGAGATGGAGCAGCGTGCTTTTTCCCGAACCGGAGGGGCCGCAGATGAGAACAAAATGCCCCTTGGGTATGGTCAGCGATATATCCTTCAAAGCCGCAATTCCGTTTCTGTGCGGCATCCGGTAAATTTTGGTTAAACCTTCTGTCCGGATCATATTGCACTCGACCTCGATCTTTCCCGGTTGCCTGCAGGCGTTTATTTGAGTTTTCCTTCGCGGTCTTTGCGGCTTGGCGGTTAATCCCAAGCAGCCGCCAAACTGCGAAAATTCGCCACCAGAATAAACCGGCAATTCCTAGCGCATCGTCTCTCCCGGCGGCGTCGCGGCAGTTCTCCAGGTATTGAAAAGGCTCCCCGCCATCATCAGCGTCAAGGCCAGAAGAAATGCAAGGAAGGCAGGTGCCGGAACAAAACGCGCCGGCAACGGGAAAACCGGCATAAAACCCGAATCTCCTATAAAGAACTGCCCGATGAAAAATCCGTTAAAAATGCGGATCCATACAATCGCCAGCCCGATGGCGCACGAAGCGGCAAGCAGGCTTATGCTTATGTTTTCCCAGACAACAACCGTTATCACATCCAGCGTATTCCACCCCACGGCTTTGAGCGTGCCGATCTCCCTGCGCCGCTCCGCCCAGCCGAGACCGGTGAGCAGGAAGAGGAGCGGGATAGCCAGCGCAAACGCCGGAATATAGAATGCGGTGAAAACCCCGGCCTTCGATTCAAATCCCTTCTGGAAATAACTGTAAACCAGCTCGCGGCTCTGGATCCGCAGCGGAGGATCGTTTCGGGCCTCGGCTTGCAGCCGGAGATTAACGGCGCCGCTCTGCCCCGGCCCGGCATAAATGAGAAAGTCGGTGGCCTTGCCGTTCATTTTGAAAAGCTCACCGGCGTCCTCCAGCGACATATAAATGAGATTCGCGCTCCACATGGAGCATTTAGAGGAAAAAACTCCGGTTACGGTAAAGTGCTTCCGGCTGTTGATCGGCAGATAAAATTTGAAACCGGGGTCCAGGTTATACCGGCTTCGGAGAGACGCGCCCACAATGGCGTCGCCGCCGTTCCGAATCCCCCTGCCGCCGGCAAGCAGAATCGATTGCGGCAAGTTTACATGAGGCATGCCCACGATGGTGAGGGCCCGTTCATCCAGATAGGCTCTTCCGACAATGCGCGGCACCACGGCAGCCACCCCGGGAATGCGGCGGAACCGATCCAGTTCTGAAAGAGAAAGAGGAGAACTGCTGCCCGCAGCATCGCCGGAAACATAGAAATCTGCGCCCTCCTCCACTGAAATTCGGGATTGCAGCTTGATTCCCTCTGAAATGGAAAGGGCTGTTATGAAGGGGAAAAGAATTACCGACAGAGAAAGCGTCAGCAAGAAAAAGCGAAGCCGATACCTGCAGGCCAGGTTGCCGCCCGCAACCAGAATCAAATTCCTGTGCCTTCGCCAGAAGGACTGCGGAGATGCCGTCATGGCGTTACCCTCGTAATCCGAACTTCGTTCCGCGGCAGTTCCCGGAATACGACAACGGCGGCGGAAAACGGACTGTAGGGACAGCTGCCGGGGACAGGATTCAGATTGGAGTCCTCGACTGCCTGAAGGCGAGGATCAAAATAGAGGAGATTCCACGCAGGCGTAGCAGCGGCGCCCATGCCCACGCCGCCGACCGTCCGCTGAAAGGAACGCGCCTCCTCGACGCCGGACGAAGGATTCCAATAAACCGCCTCCGCCATAAACAAAAGTGCCACAGCGCCCGCTATCGCCAGCGTTGCCAGCAGCAAACCGGCGCCGCCCCTTGAAAGTGACGCTCTCAATGCCCCGCCCTCCTTTTGGTCCAAGCCGAGAGCGCTTCCTCAAAATTCAGGACCTCCCCCCCGAAT